>QKJO01000051.1 GCA_003249275.1 Spirochaetaceae bacterium | reverse complement strand
CTTCAGTTCTGCGTCGGAGGCGGAGCTCTCCTGGAGGTCAGCCAGCAGGAGTTTTTCAACGCCATCGGAGCCCCCATCTATCAGGGATACGGACTGACCGAGGCGACCCCTATCATCTGTACCAACACCCCTCCCCGTCACAAATTCGGCACATCCGGAGTGGTGCTGCCGTCCATCGAGTGCCGCATCATGAAGGATGACGAGAATGAAGCCCTGCCCGGTGTTCCCGGAGAACTGGTGATCCGGGGAGAGAACGTCATGAAGGGCTACTACAGAAACACCGAAGCCAGCGATGAAGTCCTCAGGGACGGCTGGCTCTGGACAGGAGACCTCGGCTACTTCGACAAGGACGGCTTTCTTGTAATCACGGGCCGGGCCAAGGCCCTTCTGATCGCCGCGGACGGCGAGAAATATTCACCCGAAACCATTGAGGAAGCCATCATCAACACCTGTCCTCTTGTGAATCAGATCATGGCTTACAACGAGCAGAAGAAATTCACAACGGCCCTGATCACCCTGAATACGGATGAGGTCATGAAAGCCGTCCGGTCTGCCGGCATCAAAACCCATGAGGACCTTCTGGACCTGATTACCAACGCCGTGTACAGATTCAGAGACAGGACCTCCATCCCCCCCCAGTGGGTTCCCGGAGACCTGGCCATCATCGAAAAGCCCTTTTCCGAAGAGGATCAGCTGATCAACTCCACCATGAAGCTGGTCCGGTACAAGGTCAGGGATTTCTACATCGACAGGATCGAAGGTATGTACGAAGAGGGCGGAAATGGGTTAAACAGGAAGAAGAATCTGGAAGTTCTGGAGAAAATCTTCAAGCTTTGAACAGGGAGGGATTTTGGATATCGGGAAGATCATTAGCGACTACAGGGATTTTCTGGAAGACGTCAGTATTGAAGCCCGGCGTCTGGAACAGCTCTATCAGGCCTATATGGTCTGCCGGAAGGGCTGCAGCGAGTGCTGTACCGATATCTCCCTTCTCCCGCTTGAATGGTATGCCCTGAGAGAGAAGGTATTGGAATCCCTGCAGGACATTCAGCCTTCTACCTCTGATGAAGTCTGTTCCCTCCTCAGCGGGGGCGCCTGCACCTTCTACCCGAGCCGGCCCCTTATCTGCCGGACCCACGGGCTCCCCCTTCTCTATCTGACCGAGGAGTATGACCTTGAGGGTAACAGAACCGGGCTTGATGAGGCGGACTGGCAGATCACCTGGTGCGATCTCAATTTTACAACTGTCTCCGAGGAAACCATGGAGGAGATCTTCGAACCCGAGGATGTGCTCAATATGGAGGAATGGAATACCCGGCTCAAGTCACTGAACCGGGATTTTCTGGAAACCCCGGAGGGAGAGCCCTTCCGAGGAAGGAACCGCATCCCTATCAGGGAAATCCTGAACTGACAGGAACTACAGACTGAAGTCGGCCAGTTTGACGATCTCTTCAGGATGGTGCTGATCCATAGCCTCACCCCACTTGCCGTAGCGTTTGATTCTCTCATCCAGACTCAGTGATGCCAGAGGATTCTCCGAATGAAAGAGGCCCCATTTCAGATTCTGTGCAGCCAGTTTTTCATGGGCGATCAGGGCCCAGGTGGCCGTGATGAGGTGGGAGAATTCGGGCTTCAGAATCTCGGGACAGTTGAAACTCTGCCGTGAGGAGTTGATGTCCACTCCGCTGATTTCCATCAGTTCATATCTGCTGCAGAGTTTCTGCAGCCTCTGAAGCTGTTCCAGAGTATTGCGGGGGGGCATATAGGAAATACCGGTGAATCCGATTTTCTTCAGCTCGGGAATCAGGTCATCCAGAAAATCATCCTCGAATTTCTCGGCCTTCTTGTCTCCCGTGGGGCTTTCACCCACATCGCCCAGGTAGGCGTAGCAGGGGATACCGCCGATTTCATTGGCAAATTTAACGACATCATAGACCGACAGGCACTCCTCTTCATCTGGCTGAATGAAAAAACGGGGAAGGAAATTCCCCTTCAGGATGCCCAAAAGGTCGTAGAGATAGTGCGGGTTCTTTTCATCCAGCAGAAGATCCCTGATCTTGCCCTTCACGGAAAGAGACATGGTCTCTTCCAGGAACTTTACAAGATTTGCACCCAAACCGCAGTGATCGGCAATGGCTTTGGAGAAACCGTAGAGGATATGGCGCTCTGTAATGCTGCCGCCGTTTTCCATTTCCGAAAGGGAGGCGATATCCCGGTCGAAATCCAGGGCCTTCAGACCGAAGGGAAGGATTAGCTCGTTGAGACGGGCCGTCTGTTCCCGGTTTCGTTTGTTCCTCTTTTCATTCAGAGGCTTAAGGAAGGCTTCCACTGCCGGGATGCTGACGGCAGGGACGCCGTGAACCGTCATATAGACGATATTAGCCGAATCGGGGTTGTTCATCTTTTTGCCCTCGACAGCGGTGCCGGTAAAATTCACCCTCAGTTCAAATCCCACAGTGGTGGCTGTACCCGTAATCTTTCCCGCTTCCAGGGTTTCTTTTGCGGCGCCTATGCTGTCATGATCCATGCTGCCCACGGCCCTGAGTCCTGCCTTGCGGGCAAACCAGACGGCCGCCGCCGGAGAATAGGGGCTGAAGGAGAAGGTCGTGTGAACATGATTGTTCACCTCAGTAGTCTCAGGGGGAAGGGATGACATGATCTCGCTGTTGTCATACAGTTTTTTCAAACTTTTCAGACGTTCCCCGGGTGTAGCCGAGTTCAGGGTTAATAATTGATATTCTGATGAAAAAATGTCCATACTCTTTCGTTACCTATTCTTTTTGATTTCATTTTAGCTTCTATTGTATTTCACAAAGGATATTCACACAAGCCGGATCGTGGCGGGAAAATCAAGAAATTGTAACATCTTCTGTATTTTTGCCTTTAATGAACTATAATATCCTAAAAATTGGATTATCATTATAAGTGATCCAAACTATGCGGATATTTATCCGAGGAGAAATTATGAATCTAATGAAGAAGTGGTTTCTGATACCTGCTGCACTGGCAGCACTGATGATCCTGCCTCTGTCCTGTGCCTCCGCTCCGGAGCAGCCCGTTGAGGAGCCGGTCCAGGATAATGCGGATGCAACCGATACCCAGACAGGTCAGGCCGCCCAGACACCAGCCCCCAGCAGGGAACTGATGGACGCCGCCCGGACCACGGCCATGACGGCCAGAGACAAAGCGGTAGCGGCCAAGGCTCCAAAAGCCGAAAAAGAACTGTTCACAGAGGCTGAAGAACTGATGGCTTCCGGTGAGTCCTACGGTACAGGCAGTGATTATGCCAATGCCATATCCGAATACACCAAGGCTGCCGCAATTTACAATGATGCCGCTTCCAAATCGGATCAGAAAAGAGCTGATGCTCTGGCAGCCATGAAGGCGGCGGATGAAGCGATCGCCAATGTGGAAAAGAACGCCGACGAGGCTACAAAAGCGGCGACTGAGGAGGATCAGTGATGAGCATCCGGAAAGCTGTTTTAATATCCCTCTTTTTTCTGCTGGCAGGATCTCTGTTCGCCCAGTCCCTGAAGGACAACCCCGATTACAGAAAATCTCTGGAACTCAAAAAACAGAGTGAAATCGCCTTCGACGAGGGCGACTTTGTAGAGGCAAAGAGACTGGCGGAGGAGTCGCAGAAGTACGCGGCCCTTTCCGATCAGTGGATCGCCATGATGCTCAGCCGCTACAAGGCCAACAGCGCCCTCAGACGGTTTGAAACGGCCCTGAACTCGGCAACAAAGATCAATGGCGCCGTCAACTTCCCAGATGAATACGCCCAGGGCAAGGCTCTGTATGAAATGGCTTCCAGCCAGTTCAAAAGCGAATCCTATGCCGAGAGCTATGACACTTCCATCAAAGGAATCGATATCCTCTCCGCCATCGTCTTCATTCCCAGAGACTCGGCCCTGCCCGCCAGGTATGTGGTCAGAAAATTCACTGTGACCGGTGACTGTCTGTGGAATATTGCCGCCTATGATTTCGTCTATGGAGATGCCTGGAAATGGAAGCTCCTGTGGGAAGCCAACAAAGACAAGCTGCCTGAGCCTGCCAACCCCAGACTTATCCTTCCCGGCATGGTACTGGATATTCCCGCCCAGCCCGGCGAAACCCGCAGCGGAACATGGGACAACGGAGTCATCAAATAATCGTTTATAATCTGATTTTGAAAGGGACCTTCGGGTCCCTTTTTTATTACTCAGGTTTCCGACAATTCCTGAAAGGCCGGGGTTACTGATTGAGTCATCAGTCAGTCGATGGTATAGTGGTCAAACCATAATATCAGGATTTCATTAAATCCAAGGAGATGACTCATGAAAAGATTACTTTTATTGATTTCAGCGCTCACTCTGTTGACGGTGTCCGCTTTTGCCCTGAACCTGAAAGACGGTGTCTATTTCGCCCAGGAGAAAGAATTTCCCAAGTCGGGCTGGAAATACAATGTGACCATAGTTGTAAAAAACAGCAAAATCACCACAGTCAGCTGGAACGGTGCCTTTGTTGATGCGGGTGATGACAAGATCACTGTTTCCAAAGACGGTCGCTACGGAATGGTTGAAAAGGCCGGAGCCATTGCTCCCTGGTGGAAACAGGGCCAGGCTGTAGAAAAAGCCCTGATCAAATTTCAGGATGTGGATAAGATCACCATCTCCGACAGCGAAGGACACACCGACGCCGTATCCGGTGCCACCATCCATGTTGCCCCCTTCGTCAATCTCGTAAAAGAAGCTTTTGCTGCAGGTCCCGTCGGTTACGGACCCTTCAAAGACGGCGTCTACCATGCTGAAGAGCCTGTGTTTGATCACGGATACAAGTATTTCGTTGATGTCACCGTGACATCCGGATACATCGTAGCCGTCAACTGGGACGGTCTGGCCGAGAAAGGCGGCAAGAACAAATCTCAGGCGTCCATGGACGGTGAGTACGGTATGAAGCAGAACGGCGGGGCCAGCTCCTACTGGTGGGAACAGGCCAAGGCTGTGGAAGAGAAGGTTCTCTCCTCCCAGAGCACTGTTCAGCCTGATGCCATTTCAGGCGCCACCATCGGCCTCGACCCCTTCTACAAGCTTCTACAGGAAGCCATGGTCAAAGCCAAAAAATAATCTCTTTTCATGAGAGTGAGAGGCAGCTGTCAAAGGCTGCCTTTTTTATTTTCCGGCCCCCGGTTGCTGCAGCACGCCATCTGAAACCTGTTGAGTTCGTCAAAGAGGTCCATCAGGCCTTCGACGCTGACATCCTGTCTGCACCGGTCCGCATCCTGTAGCTCCCTGATAAGATAGTAAGTCGATTCAATGGTGGACAGGCAGTACTCCGCCGGCTGAGTTTTGATATGAAAACGGGACCGGTAAGCCCTGTCGAAGGAAAGACGGGGAAGTCCCTGCAGGAGAGAGCTTCTGTACATCATCTTCCGGGCGAGAACCCAGGTGGCATCGATCAGAAAGATCAGAAGTTTCTTCTCCTTCGGCACCCGGTCGAATGGATAGGTTTCCGCCGTCATGGCCTCTTTTCCGGGGTACAGGACAAGGGGATGGTAGAGATCAGATCGGATGAGAGAGAGAAACCGTGGATTCTCATCAAAGCTCTGATCGACGATAATCTCCGCATCGACAAGGCTGAGGGCGGTCATCCGTCCCGTCCCGGTCCTCTGCTTTTTCGCTTCCCAGGGGTGCATCAATATCACAAATTTGATACCTGTATCCACAGGAGATATGCGTTCGCAGATACAGAGGTCGGAGGGCCGGAAACAGTGAATGCAGTTCCGGGGCTCGGTTCTCAGCTCCTGCTCCAGAGGGACATTGTTTTTTCAAGATGGGATCTCATGGCCTGTTCGGCTCCCGATTCATCCCTTCGGAGGATGGAGTCCAGTATATCCCGGTGCTCCATGAGTGATTTTTCATGGGACTCAAGCAGGGTCTTGTTGGTTTTCAGCTGCTGTACGTAAAGAAAGATCCTGATGTTTCTGAGGGTCTTTTCCAGAACCAGATTGCCCCCGATGCCGGCGATGGTCATATGAAACAGAAAATCCGCATCCGTGTACAGTTCCATATTGCCGGACTGTATGGCCGTTTCCAGAAGAGACGCCAGCTCCTCCAGCCTGCGGGTATCTTTTTCACTCAGACTGAGAGCCGCTCTACCGGCGCAGAATCCCTCAATCAGGATGCGGGTTTCGATCATTTCGCGGATGATGGTTTCGGGATGGTTGAGGTAGATGCCCCGTCCATGGTGCATGGAAAGGATTCCCGCCGATTCCATGGTCTTGAGAATTTCCCGGATCGTCACAATGGAGACCCCGTATTTCTCTGCAAAAAAGGAAGCTGCCGGAAGTTTGCCGTCCTCCTCCCTGGGCAGTTCAAACAGGAGATAGGTCAGCAGTTTCTGGGAGATGATTTCCTTCGGTTTGAAGAGATTCAGCTTCATAACGCTACTCTATACGATAATCGGAAATTTCACAATTCCGCGTCCCGTTTCCGGCGGGATGAGAGGAAAGGGCTGTTGTTTTCCGCCCATTTTTATGAGAATATGGAGCAAAACCTATACAGTCATCGGGAGATCTCCATGAAAATCAGCGTCATTGAACCTTTGGGAATCAGTCCGTCCAAAATGGATGAAATCACAGCAGCTCTCAACGCAGAGGGCCACAGCATCACCTTTTATCAAGACAGAAATACTAATGTGGATGAAATCATCAGAAGATCCGCCTCTGCCGATGCCGTCATCATCGGAAATCTTCCCTTTCCCGAAAAAGCCGTTGCATCCCTCCCCGATCTGAAGCTGCTGAACGTAGCCTTTACCGGACTGGATCATGTAGCCATGGATGCCTGCCGGAAACAGGGCGTCACGGTCTGCAATGCATCGGGGTATTCCACAATCAACGTGGCCGAACTGACGGTGGGTCTGATGATCGATCTTCTGAGAAACATTACAATACTTGATCCTCTGACCAGAAAGGGAGGAACAAAGGACGGCTACGTGGGCTTTGATCTGGCCGGAAAAACCGTCGGCATAATCGGTCTTGGAGCTATAGGGCAGCATCTGGCCCGGCTCCTGAACGGGTTTGGGTGCCGGCTACTCAGCCTCGACAGGGGAAAACCCGCACCCGCCGGTTTGAACATCGAACTCACTGACATGAAAAGCCTGTTGAAAGAGAGCGACATCGTCACCCTTCACTGTCCTCTGAACGATTCCACAAGGGGACTCATAGGCCGGGATGAACTGGCCCTGATGAAACCCTCCGCCTACCTCATCAACTGCGCCAGGGGGCCGGTTGTGGATGACGAAGCCCTCATGGAAGCCCTGAAATCGGGAAAGATCGCCGGAGCAGGACTCGATGTGTTCGCCATAGAACCCCCTCTGGACAGCAAAACCGTTCCCGTTCTGGAGATGAAGAATGTGATCGTCACCCCCCATATCGCCTTTGCCACAAAAGAGGCCTTCCTCAGAAGGGCTGATATCGTTGTGGACAACTTTCTGCGCTGGGCGGCGGGAAATCCAGTCAACGTCAGGAGCTGATTATTGCCGAAGCCTCTCCAGTTCTTTACAATCCCGGGGTAATGAAAAAAACTATCAGAGAAATTGTCGTTGTTTTACTGATACTCTTCGCCGGTCTTGCCGCCGAAAGAATCCTGTCCTTCCCGGGCAGTCTCATCAGCATGGCCCTCTTTGCGGTCCTTCTGCTGACGGGGGTCTTGAAGGAGGAGTATTTCAGGGGAGGAGTGTCAGATCTGATTCTGAAGAACCTCTCCTTCTTTTTTCTTCCCCCCGCCGTCAGAGTGGTGGAGTCGCTGGATCTCCTGCAGGGAGTCTGGGCCAAGCTCTTTCTTATAATGATCATAAGCAATACACTGGTCATGGCAGTCACCGGTATGGTCGTACAGGTTCTCCTGAAGGAGGACCGTCATGGTTGAATTCCTGACCGACAACATCTTCTTCGGCATCCTCCTGACCCTGGCCTCCTTCATTCTGGCCCGCTGGATCAACCGGAAGACGGGATGGGTCCTGATGAACCCTTTTCTGATCAGTTTTTCGATCATCCTTTTCGTCATCCTGGGCCTGAAAATACCCCTGTCCCGGTACCTGAAGGGGTCGGCCTACCTGGAACAGATTCTTCCCGTCTCCATACTGCTGCTGGCTCTGCCTCTCTATAGACAGAGGAAGATTCTGAGCCAGCACCGGACGGCCATTCTGGCGGGCATCACCGCCGGAGTGATCACCAGCCTGATCAGTACGATCCTTCTGTGCAGACTCTTTGCCATCGATCCGGTTCTCCTGAAGTCGCTGATCCCCCGATCCATCACGACTCCTCTGGGCAGGATGATGGTGGAGGATCTGGAGGGGATCACAAGCATCACCGTCCTTGCCATCATCTTCAACGGTCTCTCGGGGGTCCTTCTCTACACCCCCGTCTACACCCTCTTCCGGATCACCCATCCCGTAGCCCAGGGAATCGCCATGGGTACAACGGCCCATGCCCTCGGCACGGCCA
>QKJO01000151.1 GCA_003249275.1 Spirochaetaceae bacterium | reverse complement strand
GGACCGCATCTTCTTTGAGGACAACCACCTGATTGTTGTGAACAAGCTCTCTTCCGAGATCGTTCAGGGCGATAAGACGGGGGATGAAACCCTGGGAGAAACAGTTCAGAATTTTATAAAAATCAGAGACAGCAAACCGGGGAATGTTTTTCTCGGTGTGACTCACAGGCTGGACCGGCCGACAAGCGGGATCGTGATTTTTGCCAAGACATCCAAGGCCCTGTCCCGAATGAATAAAATCTTCCGGGATCATGATCTTAAGAAAATCTACTGGGCCGTCCTTGAATCCTCTCCGCGGGAAGACGAAGACACCTGGACCGATTATCTGAGGAGAGACCGCATCCGGAACAGGTCCTTTGTGTGCAAATCCGATGTCCGTGATGCCCAGAAGGCCGTTCTCTCCTATAAAATCATCTGCCGCAGAAAGCCCTATGTTCTGGCGGAGATAGATCTTCAGACAGGCCGGCATCATCAGATCCGGGCTCAGTTTTCCGGCAGAGGCTGCCCGGTAGCGGGAGATGTCAAATACGGAGCCCGTGAGACGGGAAACGAGGGCAGCATCTGTCTTCATGCCCGGCATGTCAGTTTTGTTCATCCCGTCAGCAGAGAGCTCCTGCAGATCACGGCTCCCGTTCCCCGGGGCGATCTGCTCTGGCAGGAGATGGAAGCCGCCCTTTCTCAGGGGAGGGCAGAGTCCGGTGAGTAATCCCTCAGATCGGGATTCCCTTCTCTCCTCCGGAGAGGTAAACGCCCTGATCCGCTGGTTCGGTGAACACGCCGTAGACTACCCCTGGGGAGAGAAACCCACACCCTACAGAGTCTGGATCTCGGAGATTATGCTCCAGCAGACTGTGGTAACCGCAGCAGTGAATCACTTTACACGCTGGATGGAACTCTTTCCCGACATCCCGGCTCTGGCCGGATCCGATGAGCAGCAGGTGCTGAAGGCCTGGGAGGGACTGGGGTACTATTCCCGGGCGAGAAATATCCGGAAAGGGGCCCTCTATCTTATGGAGCATCACGGCGGTGTTCTTCCTTCAGCCTATGAAGATCTGATTCACATCCCCGGTATCGGAGACTATACGGCCCGGGCCATCCTCTCTCTTGCTTTTTTCAAACCCTATCCCGTGCTGGATGCCAATGTCAGAAGGATCGGTCAGAGACTCAGAGGCAGGGCTGAGTGGGGACCGGGAGATGACAGAGCTCTCCTGGAAGATCTTGACAGTCTGATACCGCATGACAATCCCGGCACCTTCAACTGCGCACTCATGCAGCTGGGGCAGCTGGTCTGCAGGGTCAGGTCTCCGGGTTGCGGCATCTGTCCCTTAAGTGAATCCTGCCGGACCCGCCGCGAGGGACTTCAGGATATCATCCCCCGGCCCAGGGTCAGAAAGGTGAAAGAGAAAAGCAGCGCCCTCATTCTTCTGATTTCAGAAGGCCGCCTGCTTCTGACCCGGCGGTCCTCCGGCATCGGCAGAGGGTTGTGGTTTATCCCGGCCGTCCCCCTCGAAGACCGGGAGAAGGTTTTGAAACAGCTGGAGCCACTGATTCTGGACAGGAAAGATCTCGCCAGGCAGACCCACCTCTACACCACCTGGAAAGAGACTCTTCATCCGGTCAGACTGGATCTTTCGGGAGGAGAATATCCGACGGATACACTGTTTAATCTTCCGCCGGGCGATCCGACCGAATGGGTTCCTCTGGAAGACCTGGAGGCTTATCCCTGTCCTTCTGTTTACAGGACAATTCTGATTGAATTATCAGGCGGGACACAGAAATAGAATTGAAGCAAATCCTTGTCATAATGATGAACTTCATGTACTGTTTATCAATATGAAAAAGAAGATTCATTTTTCTTTGTTTTTGATTGTTTCCCTGACTCTGCTCCTCGGTTCCTGCCGGTCGATTGAAAAAATGGCTGTCTCCAAACTGTCTGATATGCTTTCCTCCGATTCGGGAGCCGGTGCTTTTACAAGGGATGATGATCCTCAGCTGATTGCCGATGCTCTTCCTTTCGCCCTCAAAATGTACGAAATTCTGATGGACATGAATCCGAAGGATTCCGATCTCCGTCTGGCTGCGGGCAAGGCCTTCATCATGTATGCCAACGGGTTCATTCAGACTCCCTCCTCCATGCTGGATGACGACAGGTATGAGGAACAGCAGATGATGCTGGAACGGTCCCGGAAGATGTATCTCCGTGGCAGAAATTATATTCTGGATGCTCTGGCTCTGGAGATCAAAGACAGCGAAGAACTGATGGATCTGAACCTGGACGGGTTTCTGGATGAGTGCGGCAAAAAGTATGTTCCCCACCTCTACTGGGCGGCGGCAGGGTGGCTGGGCGCTTTCTCCTGCGATCCCTTCAATATGGAACTGGCACAGGATATCTATAAGCCCGTTGCCTTCCTCTACAGGGCGCTGGAACTGGACGAGGAGTATGAAAAGGGCAGTATTCATGACCTCCTGCTTACTCTCTGGTCCTCCATGCCCCGGTCTATCATTGACAATGCTTTTCTGGAAACGCCCCGGACTGCCGGTGCTTTTTCTCAGAACTACTACAGAAAATTCAATATAGGCAACGATGAGGAGTCCAGAACCAGATTCCACTTTTCCAGAGCCGTTGCCCTGGCTGACGGCAGAAATCCGGGGACCTACATTTCCATGGCTCTCTCTTTCCCTGTCAGGAAGCAGGATTACAATGAATTTGAAAGTCTTCTTCAAAAGGCTCTGGAAATCGATCCCTATGAAGATCCCGACTCTGAACTCCTGGTTGTCATCTTTCAGGAGCGGGCCGCCTGGCTCCTGGATCACAGAGAGGATTTCTTTTTAATGGATTTTTAATCAATCTCCGGATAGATGGAATATAATTAAATGGTAAGTGGTATGATTATGAAAATGAGAAAAGTGACCTTTCTGATGATTCTTCTGGCTGTACTGACCTCCGGGTCTCTTCCGGCATTGACGATCAAACTGGGAAGCATGTTTCCAGATAACTCCTCCTGGGATATGACTCTGAAAAAAATGGCCCGCGAGTGGAGCGAAATCACAGATGGCCGGGTGCAGCTGAAGATCTATCCCGGCGGCATCGCCGGTGAAGAAGCCGACATGGTGCGGAAGATGAGGATCGGTCAGCTGGATGCGGCCGTTCTTACAAGCGCCGGCATGATGTCGGTGGTCCCCGATACCCTGGTCTACAGTCTTCCCTTTCTCGTCCAGAACGAAAAAGAACTGGACTTTGTGATCTCCGACCTTCTTCCCCTTTATGATGATGATTTCAGAGACAAGGGATTCGAGGTTCTTGTCTGGTCCAAGTCGGGTTGGATCAACTTCTTTTCCAACAAGGAAATCATGACTCCTGATGATCTCCGCAGGACCAGAATGGCCGTTTCTCCGGACAGCCCCGAGATGATGGAAGCCTTCAAATCCCTGGGTTTTAAAATCATCCCTCTGGGTATGAACGACAACCTGATGGGACTGCAGAGCGGCATGGTCGATTCTCTCTACTCCATCCCCATGGCTACGGCCGCGTATCAGTGGTTCGCCCTGGCAAAGTATATGAATCCTATTGAGATGGCTCCGGTAATCGGCGGCATCCTTATCTCCGAAAGATCCTGGAAGAAGATCCCCGAAAAGTACCATGAGGAGCTGAAAGCCGCCATGGATACGGTAGCCAAAGAATTCTTCAAGGAGACTCTCAGGCTCAATACGGAAGCCATGAAGATTATGAAAGAGCACGATCTTGTTGTCCTCAATCCTTCTGCTTCGGATGAACAGTCCTGGAGAGACCTCTTCAAAGACGGTTACTGGATGATTGTGGGGGACGGCAAGGTCATCAGTGAGGCCGCCTACAGACAGGCGAGGGACAGACTGGCAGCATTCAGGAACGGTCAGTGAGTTTCCTCCGAAAATTCCTGCGCAGGATTGAGTTCCGGGCGGCATCCCTTATGTTTCTTGTGCTCGCTTTCATTCCCGTCGTCGAGATTCTTTCCAGGCTTCTGTTTGACGGTGGCCTGCGCAGTGCCGAATCGTATGTAAGTCATGCGGTGGTCTGGGTTGCGTTTCTCTCCGGGATGATCGCCTCCAAGGAGCAGTCACATCTCTCCCTGACCTCGGGACGGGAGGTGCTTCATGGCAGACTCAAGGATTTTTCCTTCAGTCTCAGCACGGTTCTCTCATCGGGCATTTCCATCGGTCTCGCCTTAAGCGCCGTCTCTCTGCTGGTCATCGGATTCGATCCCTCCATGATGATCGGATTCTTCCCCGTCAGGGTCGTCATCTTCATCATTCCACTCGGATTTCTAGTCATCGGAGTCAGATTCCTTCATGACCGGGAGGGGCGCTACTACTCCTTGAAGATCATCCTTCCCTCTCTGGCCGCCGGGCTGTTTCTGGGCATCCCTTCCCTGACCAATATGATCTACAGCCTCATGAGCGAACCGCCCCTGTTTATCGATGGTCTCAGCAGCTTCTATTACAGCTTTTTCAGCTATGCCGGCGTGCCGCTGGTCATCCTTCTTCTGGTCAGCACCGTCAGCGGAACACCCATATTCATACTCCTGGGCGGAATCGCCTATTTCATGTTTTCAAAGGACTGGGGTTCGCTGGAAGTCATTCCCAATGAGGCCTACAACCTCCTGACTGGCTCATCCGTTCCGGCCATCCCCCTCTTCACCCTGACGGGATTCATTCTGTCCGAGAGCAAGGCAGGGGAGAGGCTGGTCAGGCTGTTCAAGAGTCTTCTGGGCGGTCTTCCCGGCGGTATGGCTGTGATGGCCGTCATGGTTTCCGCTTTTTTTACAACCTTTACCGGTGCCTCGGGAGTGACCATCCTGGCTATGGGCGGACTTCTTTCCTACATGCTCCACGATTCGGGTGAGTACAAGGAGGGTTTCATAAAGGGGCTGCTCACTTCCTCGGGAAGCATCGGTCTTCTTTTTCCTCCCAGCCTGCCCATCATCATGTATGCGGTGATGGCCCAGATCTCGGTGAAGGATATGTTTCTGGGAGGACTGATTCCCGGCGGTATTCTGGTCCTCTCTCTCTCTGTCATGGGTGTTGTCGCCTCATTTCATAAAAAGAGGCATTCCACTTTCGACCCCTCCGATATCCTTCCCGCATTGAAAGATGCGGCCGGGGAACTCCTTCTGCCCGTTATCATTCTGTCAGGATACTTCGGCGGATTCTTCACCCTTGTGGAAACCGGCGCCGTGTCGGTCGTGTACTCCCTGATTCTCGAGGGACTGTTTCACAGGGATATCAAAAGAGAGGATCTGTCCCGGATCATGAACAAGAGCCTGCCCATCATCGGCGGGATTCTGATGATTCTGGCCGTCTCCAAAGGACTGAGCTACTATCTTGTGGATGCGGAAGTTCCCATGGTTCTCAGCAGTTTCGTCAGAGACAGCATCAGTTCGAAGATCGTTTTTCTCATCATCCTGAATCTGATCCTGCTTTTGACCGGTTGTCTGATGGATATCTATTCAGCCATCCTTGTAGTAGGTCCTCTGGTGATTCCCCTGGGGGAACTCTTCGGCATCCATCCGGTGCAGCTGGGAATCATCTTCCTGGCCAATCTGCAGCTGGGATATCTCACCCCGCCTGTCGGAATGAACCTGTTTCTGGCATCCTACCGTTTTGAAACTCCCCTGGTGGAAATTTACAAAAAGGTAGTGCCTTTCCTGCTGGTTCTTCTGATCATGGTGCTGCTGATTACCTATATCCCCTGGTTCTCGCTGGCATTTATCGGTTCATGAGAGTATAAATAAATTAGAAATCCTGTGAGGCCTTCACACCAGTCTTCTCGACCGGACCCTGTCCGGCATACTAAACGAAAAAGAGGGGCGGAATGATCAATTTATCAAAGAACGAAAGAAGTTGGGTTCTCTACGATTGGGCCAATTCCGCCTACTCCATAACCATAACGACGGCCATTTTTCCCCTGTTTTTCGGACAGATCGCCCGGGAGGGCGGTCTCTCGGATACGGCGTCCACCGCTGTTCTGGGGTACGGGAACAGTTTTTATGCCCTGCTGATCGCTTTTCTGGCCCCCATTCTGGGAACACTGGCCGACTACAAAGGTAGACGTAAAAAGTATTTTACCGTCTTCCTCATCCTGGGAACGGCGGCTACGGCCCTCCTGATCCTGATTCAGCCGGGAGCCTGGGTTCCCGCCATCATCGTCTACATCCTCACGGCCATCGGTTTTTCCGGCGCCAATATCTTCTATGATGCCTGTCTGGTGGATGTGGCAGTACCCGAAAGGATGGACAAGGTGTCCACAAACGGCTTCGGCTGGGGTTATATCGGCAGCACCATACCCTTTGTCGCCAGCCTTGTCATCATCTTTGTGATGGCCGGCGGGGACATGTCCGTATTGAATCTGACGGGGGTGCGGATCGCCTTTCTCATCACCGCCTTCTGGTGGTTCCTCTTCAGTATTCCCTTCCTCAAAAACGTCAGGCAGAACTACGGAATCGATCCCTCACCCCAGCCCCTGAAGGATGCCTTTTCCAGACTCTACAAAACATTCAAAAATATTCAGTCCTACCGGAAGATATTCCTCTTCCTGCTGGCCTACTTCTTCTATATCGACGGAGTGGGAACGATCATCAAAATGGCCACCGATTACGGTTCCAAGATGGGCATAAGCTCCACCATCCTTCTGCTGGACCTGATGGGTCTTCAGATCGTTGCCTTTCCCTTTGCCATTCTCTATGGCATCCTGTCCAAAAAAACATCCACCCGTTTCATGCTTTTCGTGGGCATCGGCGTCTACACCCTGATCACCCTGCTGGCTGTTTTCCTTCCCTTTATGGGTGCGGGGATGCTGATTCCCATGTTTATCCTCATCTCCTTCCTCGTCGCCACCAGCCAGGGAGGAATACAGGCCCTCTCAAGATCCTATTTCGGCTCCATCATACCTCCCGACCAGGCGGGTGAGTTCTTCGGATTCTTTGATATCTTCGGAAAATTCGCCGCCATCATGGGGCCCTTCATCCTCGGTTTTGCGACCCAGATCACAGGGTCCTACAGCGTCGGTATCGGTTGTATCGTCATCCTCTTTGCCATAGGGGCCTTTTTTCTTGTACAATGCGGTAAGGAAAAAACATGAAAGCACCCGAATCTGTTGAGGAACTGGTCGCCCTCGGGGTGAGTTACTCGGAGCAGGGAAAAAGAATGAAAGCCAAGGACTGCTTCCGCAAGGCTCTGGAGATCCTGCCCGAAGACCCGGTCATCTGCTATAACCTCGCCCTCGAACTGATCGTTGATGAAAACTGGATGGAAGCCCTGACGCTGCTGAATCAGTCGGTCAGCGGAGAGCCTGACAATCCCGACTTCTGGTGTGAACGGGGCATCGTGCTCTACCGTCTGAACCGCTACGATGAGGCGGAGGAATCCTACGATCTGGCTCTGACCTTCGGAGACGAAGATTCCCGTATCTGGAACAGTCTGGGTGTGCTTCGGTTCGTGACGGAACAGTATGAGGATGCCGAACTCTTCTTCCGCAGAGCTCTGGAACTGGACAGGTCAAATGTCGATGCCTGGTTCAATCTGGCGGATACCCTGGATGAACTGGGAAACACCAAAGGCGCCGGTGAGGCCCGGAGGGTCTATATGGATCTTGTTTCCGACGATGAGGGCTGAGGAACTTGTAGCCGAAATCTACCGGCAGAAGAGAGAACTGCAGGAGTCGGGGAACCGTCCGGACAGGGTTGTTCTGAGTCTGGAAGCCTGGCGGCATATCCGGGCCTGGCATCTCGCTCTGGGCGTCATGGAAGAGTCGCCCCACCGGGATTATATCGGTGAGGATACCATCTTCGATATGACCGTTCTGATCGATTCGGTCGACTCTCCGATTGTCAGCTGAATATCTCCGCTATCCGGCCAGCTCTTTGAGCTGTTTGTAGGGGAAGATCCCCGAGCTGTGGCCGTCGCTCCAGCTGATTGCAAGGGCGTAGTTGCCCAGCGGGCTGTTTGAGGCGACGTGGATGTCGGCGGGAATGTCTTCATCCTTCAGGATCTTTTCTCCCGAATATTCATCCACGCAGAGGGCACAGCGGCAGCTGCTCCTCAGATGGACCGCATTGATCTTCCAGACCTCGCCGCCCTGCCATTTGAACTGAATTGTTCCGCCCTCCTGAGACACAACCGGGGGGATGATCTTGTCCGCCGTCACCCGGCCCAGGGCTCTTGCAATGTTTTCAACCAGGCTTCTGTTCAGATCATTGCTTTTGTACTGTTCCATGTTTCTTCCTCTGGATGGTTCCAGGGGAATCTGAGCCAGAGTTTCCAGACCGAACCTCTCGCCCGGCGCTTTGGCTTCGCCGAATATATGGTGCTCCTTGTCGCAGTTGTCGCAGATGAAGTGGGACATGTTCTCCACAACCCCCAGCATGGGAACCCCCACCTTTTCGAACATGAGGATGCCCCGGGCCACATCCACCAGTGAGAGGGCGGCGCGGGTCGTCACGATGACGGCACCGTCCACCTGGATGGTCTGGCTCAGGGTCAGCTGGATATCGCCGGTTCCGGGAGGCATGTCGATGATCAGGTAGTCCAGTTCACCCCAGTCCACCTGCAAAAGGATCTGCTGCATATACCCCGAAACCATGGGTCCCCTCATGATGGCAGGTGCATCGCCCATAAGAAATCCGAAGGACATGAGTTTCATTCCATCCTTTTCAAGAGGGATCATCATATTGTTTCTCTGATAGATCTCAGGATGGCTTATGTTGAAGAGGGTGGGAACGGAAGGGCCGAAGAGGTCCGTGTCCAGGAGTCCCGTTTTGTATCCCTGGTTCCTGAGTTCACAGGCCAGAGTGGCTGCCACCGTTGATTTTCCGACCCCACCCTTGGCAGAGGCTACGGCGATGATCTGTTTGACCTTTTTCAGGCCGTTGTCGCTCTGGGTGTCTCTTACGTTTCGGGAGGTCATGGATACGTGAACTTTTTCGACTCCCGGGAGGTCTCCCACTAGCTGTTCGGCCGCCATTTTAAACTGGTTCTTGACGGGACAGGCCGGAGTGGTCAGTTCGATGGCAAAGCTGACGGTCGTCCCGTCAATCACAAGCTCCTTGATGAATCCCAGGGAAACTATGTCCTTTTTCAGGTCGGGATCTATGATTTCGGCCAGAGCCTTCAGTATTTCTTCTTTTTGAACCATATAAGATACTCCATTAATATTCTTTGTTTTCTCAAACCTTAGTCCAGGCGCTGCCGTTGTCAGAGGATCTTAAGACGGCGCTGACGAATTTCAGACCGGCCAGACCGTCTTTTTCGTCCGGACAGGTCATGGCTTCGGGGGCCGGGCTGGTTCCGGCTCGTCTGGCGGCTGCAGCCTCGGCGGCGTCTCTGTAGATATTGGCAAACCCGTCGGGGAACCCTTCGGGGTGTCCGGCGACGATATGGCTGGCTGCCGCACTGAGGGGTAGGGTTCCGGGGCCGTTGGGAGTCCTGATTTCGGCCGGCCTGCCCAGGGGTTTGAAGGTCAGGCGCTGAGGGATCTCCTGGCACCACTCCAGACTGCCCATTGTTCCCGAGATTCTGAACTGGAGGGAGTTTTCCACACCAGCCGCCGCCTGGGTCACCCAGAAACTGCCCCGGGCGCCGTTCTCCATCCTGAGCAGGGCTCCCGTAAAGTCGTGGATCTTCCGGCCGGGAACGATGGCTCCCGCTTCGGCAGCTACTTCAAGCGTCTCCAGTCCGGTCACATATCGGATGAGATTGTGGGCGTGAGTACCAATGTCCCCCATGACCAGTGAAGGACCGCCCTTATCGGGATTGTAGCGCCAGGGAGCATCGGGACCGGTCGGGTCGGGGAGGGATTCATCGGCCTTGCCGCCCTGAACGTATTCTACCTGTATCAGCCTGATCTCTCCCAGATCTCCCTTTTCGACCATAGCTCTGGCCTGTCTGACCATGGGATAACCGGTATAGTTATGGGTGAGTCTGAACACCAGTCCCGACTCTTTCACGAGGTCGGCCAGTTCTTCCGCTTCCGCCAGAGTATTGGTCATTGGCTTGTCGCAGATGACATCCAGACCTGCTTTCAATGCCGCCGAGGCAAAGAGGAAATGAGTATCATTGGGAGTCATAATCGCGATGACTTCGGCACCGTCGGGACGGGACGATTCTCTTTCAATCAGAGTCAGTCCGTCGCTGTAGGTCCTGTCTTCAGCAAGACCGAGATCCCGGCCTGCTTGCAGGGCTTTTTCCGGATGGGAGGAAAGGGCGGCCGCTACAAGGTCGTAGCAGTCTGTAAGACGGGCGGCCTGTCTGTGCATCCCTCCTATGAAGGATCCCGGACCGCCGCCGATTACGGCCAGTCTCAGACGTCTTCCCAGATGTCTGATCGCCGGATTTCCGCTGTTTGTACTCATTGATTCACCCCCTGATGCTTTGTAGCCAGTATACGATCTTCGGGGGTGAGGTTCAACTAAGTCATGATGTCTACGGAGATGTCCGGATAAGGCGGGAAGGGGGGTCAGCCCCCGCAGCAGCCGCCGCTGCCGCAGGCGCCCCGTTCAAACCCGCCCCCGCAGGCGGGAGCGCAGGCAGGGGAGGCTTTTCTGACAGAAGCCGCTGAAAAGGAGAAGGCGCTCAGTTTGCGCTCCACCTTTTCGCTGCCGCAGCTTCTGCACTCAATCGGGGTATCGCCGCCCCTGACGAGAATTTCTGAATCTTTGCCGCAGTCGCGGCAGGTGTACTCATAAATCGGCATCAGGAGCTCCTTTTCTCAGTCCAGGTCTTTACAGGCGCTGAAGATGTTCATGAACAGCTCTTCGATGAACTTCTCGGGGAGGGAGGAGTAGGCAACACGGATCAGGGAACCCAGGGCGATGATTCCGGTGTCGTAGTCCTTGAGAAGTTTCTGTCTCACATCTTCCGCATTGCCCTTCTTGAGATCCACGCACATGAAGTATCCCGAGTTGTAGGGAACCACATCAAAGTATTCCGCAAATTCGGGATGGCTTGCCAGGGTCGCTTTGACCTTGTCGTACCTTGTCTTCATGAGGTTGAATTTTACTTTCTTCTCATCCTCGTAACCGGGAGCGTCGTAAGCCGCCAGAAGAAGGTTCTGAGAGAGAATTGAATCGTTGGAGATGTTTCCTCTGACCGCTCCCCCTACTTTGTCCACAAGAACCTGTCCGGCTTCCGCCGTCATTCCCTTCCAGCTGAAGGTGATGAATCCTACACGGAAACCCCAGACGTAGTCTTCCTTGGTGGCTCCGTCGATTTTAACGGCCAGAACATTCTCGTGGAGAACTGCCAGCTGGGTAAACACAGATTCTGTGGCTACGCCCTCTTCGAATACCAGTCCGAAGTAGGCATCGTCGATGAGAACGGCAATCTTCTTGCCCGCTTCAGCAGCTTCAAGAACGATGTCTCTTATACCGGTCATCTCATCATTTGTGGGAGTGTAGCCGGTGGGATTGTTGGGGAAGTTGAGAAGAAGGACTTTTTTCTCGCCGGGAGTCAGCAGTTTTTCCCGCATCCCCGCCAGGTTGAATCCTCCGTCGGTGTACATGGGGAAGGTTTCGAACTCGGCATCGTAGGCATTTTTGAACACCAGATTGTAGTTGCCCCAGTAGTAGTCGGGAAGGATGACCGTATCACCCTGTTCCAGGAAGAGATAACCGGCCATGGAAAGGCCGTGGGTCAGCGCATTTGTGACAACGGGAAGGGTGAGCTCGATATTTCCGAGGGAGGGATTCTTCTTCCGGATGATGGACTGCCAGCTCTTTCTCAGAGGCATAAGGCCGTAGCTGGAAGCATAGGGGAAAACCTTCTCGGGTGGCAAATTGACCAGCGATTCAATGCATGACAGTCTTAAGGGAGATCCGTCATCTTCCGTGGCCATACCGATGGACGCATTGATCCGTTTACCGGCGGCATCCTGGCCCTGCATGACAAGACCCTTTTTCGGAAAGAAAATCTCTCTGCCTCTTCTGGATAAGAGGGAGTAAATGGCGGGACTCTGCGCTTTCAGTACGTCATTCAGCGCTGAAGCCTGTGGATTCATTGGTTTTCTCCTGTATCGGTGTACTTCAAATAACCCTGCGGATTATTTTTTATAGCTGTATATCATACTGAAAGAGGTCTATTTAGGGAATGCGCTTGTTCCCCGGGTTGACCTGATTTATGATAAAAACTGATGGATTATCAGGTAAGAAACCACGGGATCAGTCAGATTGAGGTAAAAATCAGCTATCCCCTCTACAGAGAAGAGAAAAACAACCACTACAGAATGACCGCCGCCTTCTTTATTCCCGGTCAGCTGGGAATCAGCGGCAAGACCCGCTCCAGAGAGGATCTCCTTGCGGATCTGACCGTACATACAAGGTTTACCACACCCCGGATCGGGCTGGACGTCCTCAACGACAGTCATGTCGAATCCAGTCCGTTGAGCCGGCTGGAGAAGCTCTGGAAAAAACCGATGAAAAACCGGGACTGGCGGACCCGTGTCCTGTACGAACTTCAGACCCTCGTCAATATTCTTATTTCGGAAACGGGAAATATGCCCGAAGAGGATGAACCGGCGGGACCGGAACTGACGGATCAGCTTGTCAGGAGTGTTCAGAAGCTGATTTCCCGGATGAGCAGCGACAAATCTTCCTTTCCCGGCAAGATCAAACAGCCCCTGATCTGGACTCTGGAAGCCGTGACGGGTCTGATCTCGGATTATTATATAAGGGATCTGCAGAAGCTCGGCCGCAGAAAAAAACAGTCCTCCGACAAGGATCTGAAGAACAGATATGAGGATTCGCTGAACGCCCTGTTCAAGCTGAGAAAAAAATACGGATGGGACAGTCCCTCGGACCCGGACGCTTATACGGCGGAGCGGATGGTGTTCCGGGCCCACAAACTCAAGAAATGGGCTCAGAAATCCCTCTACCTTTCCGTCCTCGACTCCCGTCTGGCTTCACGGGTGGGGCAGTTTCTCCTGGGACTGGCGGCTGCCGTGGCCATGGCCTTTGCTCTGGCAGCCACGATCATCTCGACAAGACTTTTTCCTCAGGGAAGCATCTACTGGGCTCTGGTAGCCGTCATCGCCTACTCGCTCAAAGACAGAATCAAGGAGAATTTGAGAGGTTTCTTTCTGAATATGACGCCCTTTCTGGTCTCCGACCGGATCCATTTCCTCATGGATCCCCGGACGGGGAGACGGTGCGGTAAAATCCGGGAGTCGGTCTCTTTTTCCAAAAAGGGCAAACTCTCCAGGGAATTCATCCAGTCGCGCCAGGCGGGAAAGGACAAGCTCAGCCTGGGGCTCCTGAATGAAGAGATCCTCAAGTATAAAAAGGATTTCGTCATCCGGTCGGGACCTCTTTTCGAGAATCACACCCGGCTGTCGGGCATCACCGATATCGTCAGGCTGGATATATCCGACTGGCTCCACAAGATGGATGACAGCAGTGAGTTTCTGGCCTGCCGGCAGGAGGGAACCTACGGCTTTGTCAAATCCAACCGGGTCTATCATGTCAACATGGTCATGAAAATTGAAAGACCGGTCACGGGGGAGCCGGATATTCTGAAACGGTTCAGAATTGTCCTGGCCAGGAAGGGAATCGTCCGGATTGAAGAGGTCAAATCCTCCCTCCTCTGGGAGGGATAGTGTGAACCTCTACTGCTTCAGCTGTCCCGCCAGCTGGAGGTACTGTTTCCTGTAGGCCGACGGAGCGGAACCAGTATACTGCTTGAATACCCGGCTGAAATGAAATTCGCTGTAGAAATTCAGGTCCTGGGCAATCGTCGTCAGGGATCTGTCCGTACTGGTGAGCATGGCACCCGCCGCCTCGATTTTCAGTTTCATAAAGTATTTCATCGGGGTGATCTTCATTTTCTGCTGAAAAAGTCTGATGAAATAGGAGGGACTGAGCCCCAGTCTGCGGGCGATTTCCTCAAGTTCCAGGTCATTGGTAATATTGTTCTGCATGATCTTGAGGGCCTTTTCTATATGGCTGTTCCGGCTGTCGGAAAAATGAAAGTCCTCCTCGCCCGACAGGACGTAGAGGAACGAGATCAGCTGGTGAACCGCCGACTGCCGGAGGGCCCTGTTCGCCGACAGCCCCTTCTCTTTGATCTCTTCGAAAAAGAACCGGTAATTGGTCCCCAGATTATAGTGTCTGTTGGATTTCAGATCGATTGTCAGCAGCCTGAGTATCTCTCTGTCGGAATCTTCGGTGCTTACAAGAACGGCATAATAGGAGATCGGGTTCTCTCCGTCCTGTACGATGATGGAGTGGCTGACGCCGGGGGTGGTGAGGAAGAGGGTTCCCGGTTCCAGGCGGAAACGGGTCCGGTCGTTGAGAAAACTGGCGCTGCCCTGGATAAAGTAGTGAAGTTCAAACTCATTTTCTCCATGAGCATGGTAACGGCTGTGCCACCGGATTTCCGTCTCTTCCTTCATCTGATAAACGAAAACGACGTCCAGTATTTTCATGGTTTTCCTCTCTAAATGTCAATTATATGTATGAACTGTCAATTCTGTCCATTCCTTTGCCGAACCTTCGGAAGGATACTGAGAGCAGAATTGAAACGGTTCACATCTGTGCCGGCGGAGGATATTTTGAAAACCATTATTGGAATTGATAACGGAACCCAGAGTACAAAGGTCGTATTCTACGATTTTGAAAATAAGAAAATTGCCGCATCCGCGTCGGCTCCCCACGATATGATTTCAAAAGAGGACGGCAGCCGGGAACAAAAGGCTTCCTGGTGGATCGATGCGCTCAGGAGCTGCTTTGATAAAATTGATCCCGAGATTAAAAAAACGGCTCTGGCCGCCGGAGTTTCGGGACAGCAGCACGGCTTTGTCCCCATCGATAAGGACGGACAGGTTCTGAACGACGTCAAACTCTGGTGCGATACGTCCACAGCGGGAGAGTGCCGGGAACTGACCGCCGCCTACGGCAGCGATGAAAAGCTGCTCAAGGATACGGGGAATCTCATCCTTCCCGGTTATACGGCTTCCAAGATCCTGTGGTTCAAAAAAGCCCATCCCGCCGAATATGCAAAGATGACCACAGTCCTTCTTCCCCACGATTATCTGAATTTCTACCTCACCGGCGAGCGGGTCATGGAGTACGGAGACGCCTCAGGTACGGCTCTCCTGGACGTGCGGAAACGGGTCTGGCATAAAGACCTTGTCAAAGCCCTCGATCCCGACCGGGATCTGATGAGCTGTCTTCCCCGTCTCGTGGAGCCCTGGGAGCCTGCGGGCCGAGTTCTGCCCGAAATCGCGGCTCAGCTGGGTATCCCGGCGGGTATTCCCGTCTCTTCCGGCGGCGGCGACAACATGATGGGAGCGGTCGGAACGGGAACGACGAAGGACGGCGTCCTCACAATGAGTCTCGGTACCAGCGGAACCCTATACGGTTATTCGGACAAACCCATAATCGACCCCGACGGCAATCTGGCCGCCTTCTGTTCAAGCTCGGGAGGATGGCTGCCCCTGCTGTGTACGATGAACTGTACAGTGGCGACCGAACTGATGAGACAGCTCTTCGAGTACGGCGTCAGGGAGTTTGATGAGCTGGGCGGCAAGGCGCCCATCGGTGCGGAGGGCATACTGACCCTTCCCTTCTTTAACGGAGAACGGACGCCCAATCTGCCCAAGGGAAAGGGCTGCATCGTCGGAATGACGGCGGTGAATGTCAAGAAAGAGAATATTTTCCGTTCCGCTCTTGAATCGGCCATTCTGGGGATGAAACTGGGGTTGGATTCATTCGAAAATCTCGGTTTCAAACCGAAGGAAGTCCGTCTCATCGGCGGCGGCGCCAATTCAAAGATCTGGAGGCAGATCACAGCGGATGTCCTGGGGCTCCCTGTAGTGGTCCCCGTCACCGCGGAAGCGGCGGCGTTGGGCAGTGCCCTGCAGGCCCTCTGGTGTCTGAGAAAGATGGAAGGTTCGGATGCGGATTTTGATGCTCTCATCGATGAGCATGTGGCACTGGATGAGGGGAAGAGCTGCTTTCCCGTGGCTGAAAATGTTGAAAAATATAAGAAGGTCTATGAGGACTACAGCAAATATGTGAATGCCCTGACCCCCCTGTTTTCGTGATTTCAGAATTATGGAATCCCAAACTGCGGAATCCGGTTCCGCAGAGTTTAACGATATGCAATAGGAGATTTATATGAGTAAGGTTTATGTAGGAGATAAAGAGTATTTCAAAGGTATCGGCAGGATTCCCTTCGAGGGAAAAGGTTCCGACAACCCTCTGGCATTCAAATTTTATGACGAGAACAAAAAGATTCTCGGCAAGACGATGAAGGATCATCTGCGCTTCGGAATCGCCTACTGGCACTCCTTCTGCGCCGACGGAGGAGACCCCTTCGGCAACTCCACCATCGATCATCCCTGGGCTAAGGCCGACGGGCTTGAAAAAGCGAAAAACAAGGCCGATGCCGCCTTCGAATTCATCTCAAAACTGGGTGCTCCCTACTACTGTTTCCATGATGTGGATGCTTCTCCCGAAGGTTCCTCCCTTTCCGAGTATGAGAGCAACCTCCAGAAAGTCACCCAGATGCTGAAAGAGAGACAGGAAGCCACCGGTATCAAACTGCTGTGGAACACAGCCAACCTCTTTTCCAATCCCCGCTATATGAACGGAGCGTCCACCAACCCTGACTTCAATGTACTGGCCTACGGCGCCGCACAGGTCAAAGCCTGTCTGGATTCCAATGTGATCCTCGGCGGTGAGGGATATACCTTCTGGGGCGGAAGAGAAGGGTATATGTCACTGTTCAATACCAATATGAAAAGAGAGAAGGACAACCTGGCCCGCTTCCTGATCGCCGCTCGTGATTATGGAAGAAAGATCGGATTCAAGGGCAAGTTCTACATTGAGCCCAAACCCATGGAGCCCTCAAAACATCAGTATGACTACGATGCGGAGACTGTCATCAACTTCATCAAGTCCAACGGTCTTGAAAACGACTTCGCCTGTAACATCGAAGCAAACCACGCCACCCTGGCCGGTCATTCCTTTGAACATGACGTACAGCTCTCCGCAGAGTACGGACTCCTGGGAAGCGTAGACGCCAACAGAGGCGACATGCAGAACGGATGGGACACAGACCAGTTCCCCAACTCTGTATATGAAACTGCCGAGATCATGAGAATCATCCTGGGAATGGGCGGATTCAAAACTGGCGGTCTGAACTTCGACGCCAAGATCAGAAGAAACTCCACCGACATGGAAGACCTCTTCATCGCCCACATCGGCGGTATGGACACCTTCGCCCTCGGTCTGGAAATGGCCGCAAAGATTCAGGAAGACGGCAGAATCGACAAGATGAAAGCCGACCGCTACAGCTCCTTCAATTCCGGCAAGGGAAAGGACTTTGAAGACGGCAAGCTCTCTCTGGAAGATCTGGTGAAAATCGCTCACGAGAACGGCGAGCCAGCCACTATCAGCGGAAAACAGGAACTCTACGAAAATATTGTGAATCAGATCCTCTTTTCCTGATCCTTCTACGACTGATCAATGAACAGAATCCCGACTCTGCCCGGCAGGTCGGGATTTTTTTTGGAGCAAATAGGTATAGGAGAATGGGGGATTCCAATTGAATCCTCCATAACCGCATATTATACTGACACTATCTTTCAATTGATTTTTCAAAATTATCACAACAGGATGAAATAATGAATGTAGGTTTTATAGGCACAGGCAATATGGCGACGGCTATCATCGGAGGGCTGCTGGAAGCGGGGCTCGTCAAGGGTTCGGATCTGTATGTCAGCGATGCATCCCGGGACGCTCTGGACAGAATCTCCGCCCGGTTTGAGGGACTTCACACGTCAAACAGCAATCTGGAATACCTCGACCGCCTGGATTTTCTTTTTCTTTCGGTCAAACCCCATATCTACGAACCAGTGATCAGGCAGATCAGAGACTCCCTCAGGGCAAACACGGTTGTGATCACCATCGCCGCCGGCAAAAAGATGTCCCAGGTGACCGAACTTTTCGGTCGGGAGATCAAGCTTGTCAGAACGATGCCCAATACGCCGGCACTTGTCGGAGAAGGGATGACGGCGGTCTGCCCCGGCGGCAGTCTGAGCGAAGATGAAGTCAAACAGGTCATGAGCCTTCTGGGCGCCATAGGGAAGACTGAGCTTCTGGAGGAGAGACTCTTCGACGGCTACACCGCTTTATGCGGATCAAGTCCCGCCTATGTCTACATGTTTATAGAAGCCATGGCGGACGCCGCCGTGAGAGAGGGACTGCCCAGAGACAAGGCTTATAAAATGGCCTCCCAGGCTGTTCTGGGATCGGCTAAAATGGTGCTTGAGACGGGACTCCATCCCGGAGTTCTCAAGGATCAGGTCTGTTCGCCCGGCGGGTCGACCATTGAAGCGGTGGGGGTTCTTGAGAGTTCCGGATTCAGATCTTCCATCATGGAAGCCGTAAAAGTCTGTGCCTGGAAATCGGGAAAGCTTTCGGAAAGCTGAAGAGCCCCGAAGACCCGCCGGAATGAAAACATCTTTCTTCAAAAGATACAGTTTGACAATTGCTCTTTTATTCCTTGCCGGACTGACGGGTCTTTCCGCATCGCCGCTGATTTTTGACCATCTCACTCAAAAGGACGGTCTTTCCAACAATTCAGTCTCGGGTATTGTTCAGGACCGGAGAGGGTATCTCTGGTTCGGTACGCAGAACGGACTGTGCCGGTACGACGGCAAGGTTTTTGTCAATTACGAGCACGATCCCTTCAGCGACAACTCCCTCCCCCACAATCTGGTCCAGACCCTGTATCTTGATCCGGTGGAACCCTATCTTTGGATCGGAACCTATGAGGGGTTGTCCAGATTTGATCTGAATACGGAGGAGTTCTTCAACTTCGGAGCCCATGAAGACAGCCGGGGTGAGGTCCTCTCCAATGAAATCGTCACATCCATTATCCGTGACAATCAGGATAACCTCTGGGTGGGAACGATGAAGGGTTTGAACCGGGTGGATCTGAAGAATCTGAGAATCCGGTCCTATTTCTACAATGAGATGGAAGGTGATTCACTGCTTCACGATACGGTGCGGAATCTCTGTCTTGACGGACGGGACAGGCTCTGGATCGGCACGTACGGCGGTCTGGATCTCTACAATCCTGAAAAAGACAGTTTTGAGCATTTCAGGGCGGATAGAGATGATCCCGAGTCGCTCCAGTCTTCTTTCGTCATGGCGATCAGTCAGGCGGATGACTTCAATATCTGGGTCGGAACATGGGACGGGGGAGTCTCTCTCATGGACCCGGTTTCGGGAAAGGTCCTTCAGCATATTCCCATAGAGGGGAATATTTATCTGCTCTCCACCGATCCCACAGGAGATCTCTGGATCGGCACCTGGGGCAGAGGCCTCTACAGATGGTCTGTTTCAGACGGCTCTCTGGAGCATTTCGCTCCGGATCCGGATGATCCCTATAAGTTCAATCACGGGATCGCCTACTCGTTCCTGAGGGACAGGGGCGGGGTTTACTGGATCGGCACCAACGGCAGGGGAGTGAACAAACTCAATCCCAACAAGAAGGACTTCCGGTTTATTTTCCATGATATCAACAATCCGCTCTCCCTGCAGGAAGACAAGGTCCGTGATATTCTGATCGACAGCCGGGAGAGGTTCTGGGTCGCCACCTACTCCTACGGACTGTGGCGTTTTGAAGGAGATCCGGCAAACTGGACTGTGGAGCACTGGATGCCGGATGAAGAGAATCCCTGGTCCCTGTCCCACAGCAATGTGGCTTCGGTCGCGGAGGATTCGAAAGGCCGGTTCTGGGTCGGGTCCCTGGGGGGACTGGACCGCTATAATCCGGTGACCAACGACTTTGACCATATCCTCCTTGGGGATACGGGTCATGTGACCGGTCAGGAACCGATCATCTATTCCATTGTGGAAGACTCAGACGGGACTTTCTGGTTCGGTACAAACAGCCAGGGAATTATTCACTGGTCTGAGGATCAGGGAATACTGGGCATCTACACCTATCAGCCGGGCAGGACAGGTCTCAGCAACAATCTCATCTTCTGCATGATCCTGGACAGCCGGGGGGATCTCTGGGCGGGTACCAACCTGGGAATCAACTACTACAACCGCCAGAAGGATGAATTTGAAGCCTATTTTCATGACAGTAAAAACAGGAATACAATCAGCGACAATGTCATTACCGATATCTATGAGGATTCCATAGGCAGGCTGTGGATCGGTACCGGAGGAGGAGGGGTCAACCTTCTGATTCCGGGTGTGCCGGGGTTCAGTCATTTCACCCGTCAGGACGGACTGGTTTCCAATCATATTCAGGCCATTGAAGAGGACCGGCAGAACAGAATCTGGGTATCCACAATCAACGGCATCAGCATCATCAATCCCGAGGATTTCAGCATCCTCAACATCGATGAGAGCGACGGAATCATCGTGGATCAGATGGACGACAGTTCCGCTGTTGACAAGGACGGTTACATCTATTTCGGCAGTTCCGAAGGGGTGCTGAGGTTTGATTCCGCCATTCTCTATGACAATCCCCATCCTCCGGTCCTCTGGATGAACGACGTTATGGTCATGGGCAAACATGTCCCCTTTCTGGATGCTCTTCAGACGGGCAAAGATCTTGTTCTGAACTGGCAGCAGAGTTTTATAAGCTTTGAATTTGCCGCCCTCGATTTTACATCTCCCTTCCAGAATCAGTACAGATTCAGACTGGAAGGAGTGGACAGGGAGTGGGTGTACAGCGGCAACAGAAACTATGCCTCCTATCAGAATCTGTCGCCCGGACATTACAGGTTCCTTGTTCAGGGCTCCAATAACGACGGTGTCTGGAATGAAAAGAGTCTTGTCCTGCCCATCTTTGTGAAGGCTCCCCCCTGGAAACAGCGGTGGTTTGTGGTCATCTATTTTGTTTCGGCGGTAATGGCGGTTTTTCTCATCTCCTATCTGAGGGCGAATTTCCTTCTGAAAAGGAAGCTGGATCAGTCGGAAAACAGCCGCAACAACCTTCAGGTTCTGAACAGCAAACTGGAACAGCTGGCCTGGATTGACGCCCTGACGGGACTCTCCAACCGGAGATACTTTGATCTTTCAATGAACAACCTCTGGCATCTGGCCATCCGTGAAAACAAAAATATAACCCTCATGATGATTGATGTGGACCATTTTAAGGCTTACAATGACTTTTATGGGCATCAGATGGGTGACGAAGCTCTCAGAATTACAGCAGCCCTGATCAAGAGCATCATGAGGCGGGATACCGATGCGGTATGCCGCTACGGAGGCGAGGAATTCAGCATCCTGCTCTTTGATACGAATGTGGCCGAGGGTGAGTCTCTCTGCCGGGCTCTTCTGGAGCGGATCAGGAACGAACAGATTCCTCACGAGGGTTCTTCCGTCGGACCCTATCTGACAGTTTCCATCGGATTATCCGGATTCAAGCCGGGGTTTGAACAGCTTCCCAACGAGCTTGTGGAAGAGGCGGACCAGGCGCTGTATGAAGCAAAAAACAGAGGCCGGAACAGGTACGCTGTCTTTCCGGGCAGATCAAAGGAATAAAGGAATAGATGATCAAAGACAATGTGGAACTGATATGCAATATTGGCGAACTCTCGGACCTTTTTCGCGAGAAAAGCGATGTCAGGGGATTTCTGCTCAAGGTTGTTAAAACAGTTTCCGCCCATATGAAGTCGGATGTCTGTTCCATTTATCTCTATGACGAGTATCTTGACCGGCTGATACTGGAAGCCACGGCGGGTCTCAATCCCGACCTTGTGGGCAAGCTGATCATGACAACCAACGAGGGACTGGTCGGCCTCTCTCTCAAGGAGCTCCGTCCCATTCTGGAGAAGGACGGGCAGGACAACCCTCATTTCAAGAAGATTCCCGGCAGCGGTGAGGAGCAGTACAAGGCCTTTATGGCCGTCCCCATCCTCCAGGGGCTGACGAAGATCGGGGTTCTGGTTCTTCAGCACCATACCCCGGGATTTTTCAACAGAAACGATATGATGGCCCTCCGCGCCATTACCTCCCAGCTGGCGGCTACCCTTGAAAATGCCAAGCTACTCATGGGGGTCGCCAAGACCAGCTCCCCCGAAGCGGTTGTGGAAGAGCTTACCTTTATCAAAGGACAGCCCGTTGTCGACGGCATCGGCATCGGTCTGGCTTATGTGGTGGAATCCGGCAGAAGGGATCAGCTTCATCAGGGGCTCTCCCAGAGCTGTCTTGATGCGGACGGGGACGACTTTGTCAGGGCCCTGGCCCAGACGGAGGATCAGCTCAACTCTCTGCAGGCGGAGATGGAAGAGAAGCTTTCGGACGTTGGTTCTCTCATCTTCAGCACACATCTGCTCATGCTCAGGGATTCCAGCTTCGTCGGGAAGATGGAGGAAGACATCAGGTCCGGTGTGAGGCCCTGCGATGCCATCATCACCAGAGTCGAATACTTTTTGAAGATATTCTCCGAGAGCGAGAACCCCAGGCTCCAGGAAAAGGTCCAGGATATCAGGGACCTTGGCCACCGCCTTCTCCGGAACCTCTCGGGAGAGGAGCAGGATACGGGGGATTACTCGGGGCAGATCCTCGTCGCCCGGGAACTGCTTCCGTCGGAGCTTGTAAAGATCACGGCCCAGCATGTGGAAGGTCTTGTTCTGTTCAGCCAGGGAGCCTCGGCCCATATCACCATTCTGGCCAAATCCCTGGGTGTGCCTCTGGTCTATACGGACGACAGAAAACTCTTTTCCATCAAATCGGGAAGCACCCTGATTCTGGACGGTTTCCAGGGCAATCTGCTCGTCAATCCCGGCGAGGATACGCTGACCCAGTTCCGGACCCTGAAAAACGACAGGGAGCTGATGCAGAGTCAGGCCGAAGAGGTGGAACCGGAGACGGTAAGCGCGGACGGACAGAACGTCCATCTGAGAGCGACCATCAACCTGATCAGCGATATCAAGACGGCCGTCAGAATGAAGGCGGAGGGAATCGGTCTGTACCGCAGCGAATTCCCCTTTTTGATCCGCAACAGCTTTCCCAGTGAGGAAGAGCAGTATCTTGTGTATAAGAAAATCTTCGATGGAATGGATTCTCCCATCATCACCCTGAGAACTCTTGATATCGGCGGAGACAAAATCCTCTCCTATATGCCCGATTCGGAGGAGGAGAATCCCTTTCTCGGTCTCCGAGCCATCCGGTTCCTACTTCAGAACAAAAAGATCTTTGTGGGACAGCTCAAAGCCATGCTCCGGGCGGGTCAGGGCCGACCATTCAGAATCATGTTTCCTCTCGTCTCTTCACTGGACGATTTCAGACAGGCGAAGAGGATGGTGGACAAGAGCATCGAATTTCTAAAGAGGGACGGATTCGACTGCGAAACCGTTCCGGAGCTGGGAGTCATGATCGAACTGCCCTCCGCCGTTGTCATGGCCCGGGATCTTGCCCGTGAAGCGGACTTCGTATCCGTGGGATCCAACGATCTTGTTCAGTACCTTCTGGGCGTGGACAGGACCAATGAAAAGGTCTCCGGTCTCTACGAAGCCCGGCATCCCGCCGTTCTCCGATCCATTGCCCTGATTGCAGAAGCCTGCCGGAAGGAGAACTGCCCTTTGAGCATCTGCGGAAACATGGCCTTCAACAAGGCTCTGTCCTATTTTCTTGTAGGGGTGGGGGTCAGGAACCTCTCCATGCCGCCGGTGCAGATTCCGGGAATTCAGAAATTCCTCAGGAAAGTGGATATCAGAAATGCCGAGAAAGATAGTCGTCTGCTGCTGGAAATGGACAGTCTGGATACCATTCACCGCTTCTTTGATGAAACGGTGAAGGCGGTGGAAGAGGGCTGAGGCGGATCAGATATCCATGTACTTGTCGATGATGGACTGGATCGTCTGAGCCTTCAGATGATCTCTGATAAACACTTCCGTATCGTTCCAGAATCCTGAAATGGCGCAGTCGGCTGAACGTCCGCACACTCCCTCCTGAGAGGTACAGGGAGTCAGTTCCACTCCCTCTTCAACAGACTCGAGAACATCGAGGACGGAAATCTCGTTCAGATCCCGGGCGATTCTGAATCCCCCCGAGGCTCCTCTGACGGATTCTGTGATTCCCGCTTTTTTCAGTTTTGTAAAAATCTGTTCCAGAAAAATAGGTGAGAGTTCTTCGCTCTGGGATATGGACTTTATGGAGATAGGCTTATTCTCCTCATTTAGTGCCATGTTTATTATTGCCCTTATGGCATAGCGGCCTTTCGTCGTTATTCGCATAGAAACATAATATCTTTATTGGATTGGTCAAGCAAGCCATCCTTTACCCACATAAGGTCTCATTATGAAAAAATTAGCCGAAATATTACCAAAATTAGCAGGAGTTTTATATAAGACCCTCTCAGCAGGGTATTACCATGGTCATATAACAAAGAGAAACCCGGAGGTTTTGGATAAAATGAATGGTAAAGAATTAATAATAAGCGCTTTTAAAGGTGAAACTACACCGCGGGCCCCCTGGGTTCCCTACACGGGAGTTCAGATTGCCAACCTGAAAGGTTACAATGCGGAAGAAGTTCTGCAGGACGGCGGCAAACTGCTCGAGTGTCTTCTCGAGTCGAATAAGCAGTACTCTCCCGACGGTCAGCCCGTCGTTTTCGACCTTCAGATCGAAGCGGAAATCCTGGGATGCAATCTGCTCTGGGCCAAAGACTCACCTCCCACCGTCAGCAGCCATCCCCTGTCGGATACCAAAGAGATCCCCACCAAGATTCCCGCCAGAACAGAAGGCCGTCTGCCCATGGTTCTGGATGTCATGAAGAAGATGAAGGCTGAGGTGGGAGCGACAACTGCCCTCTACGGACTGGTCTGCGGTCCCTTTACTCTGGCTTCTCACCTGAGAAGCACCAACATCTTCATGGATATGTACGATGACGAAGAGTACGTCAAAAACCTGATGGCCTACGCCACAGATGTAGCCATCGCCGTAGCCGATTACTACATTGAAGCCGGAATGGATATCATCGGTTCCGTAGACCCCCTGGTCTCACAGATCTCTCCTGATATGTTTCAGCAGTTCATGGCTGCCGATTATAAAAGATTCTTTGACCATGTCCGCTCCAAAGGGGCCCTGAGCTCCTTCTTTGTCTGCGGTGATGCAACCAAGAACCTCGAAGTGATGGCCAAGAGCGGACCCGACTGTCTCTCCATCGATGAAAACATCGACATTGTGGAAGCCAAGAAGATCACCGATGCCCACAATATCCTGATCTCCGGAAACCTGCAGCTGACCGTCGTCATGCTCCTGGGTAACCAGAAGGACTGCCAGAAGGCCGCCATCGAACTGATGGACAAGATGGGAACAAAGGGATTTATCCTCGCTCCCGGATGCGATATGCCCTACGGAGTTCCCGTTGAAAATATCGTCGGTGTGGGACAGGCCGTACAGAATATCGAAGCGACCCGCGCGTTCCTGGCCAACTATGTGAAGGAGGTTGTCGAAATTGATGTGGAAATGCCCGATTACGACAATCTGGATCATGTTCTGATCGAAGTTCTGACAATCGACTCCGCCACCTGTGCCGCCTGCGGTTACATGAAGGCCGCCGCCGACGAGATGCCCGGCATCTTCGGAGCCGACAAGGTGAAGGTTGTGGAAAGAAAGATTCTGGAACCCGAAAATATCGCCAGACTGGGTAAACTGGGTGTAGGAAATCTCCCCGCCATGGCCGTCAACGGTAAGGTGACTCATGTGTCCCTTATCCCCAGCCGCAGCGAGCTGGAGAAGGAAGTTGCCGCTCTGATCTGACGCAGGCGGTCTCACTCGACTATAATTAAAAAAACAAGACAGTCTCCCCGGGCGTTCCCCGGGGAGTTTTTTCCTCAGCCGGGACCCTTGTCCGGCGGAGGAGAAGAAAGAGACAGGTATATGAGCGGAAAAATTGATATTATCCTTCTGGCCGGATTCCTCGGCGCGGGCAAGACTACGGTTCTCAATGAGCTGATCCGGTACTTTCAGGGCCGGAAACTGGGAATGCTTGTCAATGATTTCGGCGAGGTACCCGTGGACGGATCTCTGCTGAAAAATGAAAACCCCGAGCTTCTGGAAGGGGGACACAAGATCTATGAGATAGGGAACGGCTCCATCTTCTGTTCCTGTCTGAAGGCTCCCTTTCTCTACGGTCTCAAATACTTTGAAAAAGAAAAGCCCGAGCTTCTTTTCATCGAGGCTTCCGGCCTTTCCGACCCCTCCAGCATGCACAAAATTCTGAAGGATCATAATCTGGAAGGAACCTTCGGCATCAGGCATGTGGTGACCCTGATCGATCCGGTGAAGTACAAGGCTCTGGTAACGGTTCTGGACGTCATTGTCCGTCAGATTGCTGCTGCGGATCAGATCCTGGTCAACAAGACCGATCTGGTCTCCCGGCTTGAGCTCGAAGATGTGCTCAAAGATCTTAACAAGCGCCGCAGCGTACCGGTCCAGACTGCCTCTTTCGGTCAGTTTGACTACTCCTTTATCAACAATGAGAGCAACGTGGATCTGGAAGAGGAACGGGAGAGCTGCAATACACCCGAAACCAGGCCCGGCAGTCTGTTCCTTTCGGGAACGGTGCAGAGCGAACAGGTCCTCAGGGATTTTATGAGCCGTGTGGAGAGCGGCATCTACAGGCTGAAGGGGTTTATCGAACTCGACGGCAGGATGCTCTACGTCTCCGACAACAGCAGAGGGTTCTCCATTACAGAAACGAAAAAACCGGGCATTCGGCCGGGTCTGACGGTTCTCTGCCCCCTGGAAAACGAAAAACGGATAGCCGATCTCTGGAAGGAGATCAGAGGAGAAAACCAGTGACGGGACTCATACTCCTGGGAGGATTCCTGGGGTCAGGCAAGACAACCTTTATGATCAAGGCGGCTCAGCTGCTTGAAAAGCGGGGCTTTTCGGTCTCTGTCATCACAAATGATCAGGGTGACACTCTGGTGGATACCCTCTTTTCCCGCGTGGAGGGACTGGATGCCCATGAAGTGTCGGGCGGGTGCTTTTGCTGCCGCTTTCCCGATTTTCTGGAAACCCTTCAGTCCGTGATCGCCGACAAGTCTCCCGATTACATCATCGCCGAAGCCGTGGGAAGCTGCACCGACCTTGCGGCGACGGTCATCAACCCGATCAGAGAGTTCCACAGCCGGGTTGTGGAGGTCAAAGCCTATCTGACACTGGTGGACGGGATCAGAATCCAGGGAGAATATCAGAATATGGATCTCATCCATCCTCTGGAACCGGGTGAGGTCCTGGTCTCCCATCAGATGCGGGAGTCGGAGGCCCTGATTCTGTCCAAGACGGATCTTCTGGATGAGGACGGAATTGCGGCAGGCAGGACATTTTTGAAGAATCTGAACCCCCGCGCCCTTTTTTATCCCTGCTCATCCAGAAGCGGAGAGGGGATGGACGAGCTGCTGGACCGGGTTCTGGAAGGATTCCCTCTCGACTTTTCCGAAAGAATTCCCATTGATTACAAGACCTATGCAGAGGCGGAAGCCGCCTACGGCTGGTATAACGGTTCATGGTATGCCGAATCGGATGAGGGCATGAGTCCCATGGATCTCAGTTTCTCAATCATGGAATCCTTCAGAAATCCTCTATTGGGAGAGGTGGCCCATGCCAAGCTGCTGATTACGACGCCGGGAGGCGGGCTGAAGGTCAGTTTCGTGTCGGGGCATATCCAGGCCGACGAGGTGGCTCTGGATGAGGGAAGGTTCGACAGGATGAAGATTGTTCTGAATGTCCGTGCCGCCTGTTCTCCGGAAAAGATTGAGGAGCATGTCCTCTCTCTGCAGAAGGAGCTGGGGAAGGAGGGAGTCACCGTAAAAGACTACAGCTGGAACTCACTGGTTCCGTCTCCCCCCGAACCCTATTACTCCTGAACCGGAATCAGAAGACGTAGCGGACACCCAGAGACACGGCCCAGTCAAAATCGATATCGTTGATGAAGGAGACTCCCGGACCTGCTTCGATGTAGAGGTTGAGGGGGATCTCTTCAAAGGTATATTCCCACCTCAGAAGGCCCAGTACGGACATATTGAAGTTATCCCCCAGGGTGACGTTGAGCTGGGGACCGACGGACAGGGGGAAAATCTGATCCTTGATGTTTATATCCGCCAGGGTGAACAGCAGGTTGCCCCCCAGGGTAAAGCCGTTGTAATAGGAACCGGCCAGGGCATTGACTTCCAGATAGTTGGCGAGGCGGTAACCGAATACCAGTCCCGAGGGATACCCCAGGGCCACACCGATTTTCGCTCTGCCTTCCAGTTTTTCCGTGCTCAGATTGATCTCTTTTACCTTTTTATCTTCCACTTTCTTATCCTGGGAAAAGAGGGGAAGGGTAAGACACAACATAAACAGGATCAGGGTTATTCTTTTCATTTGCAACTCCAGGGTTTTCTTCGCGATGATTTCATTCACATCCTATTATAGCAGTTTGAAGGCAAAAAACCTGATTCCGGGGTGAAAAATCTTTCCTATGGGCAGAGATTGTAAGCCTATGCTACACTATAGAGAATGAAAGAGACTGAAGATCCCCGGTTGAAACACGATCATGCCAGAATAGAAAAAGTCCGGGAACGTCTTGTTTCCGAAGATGAACTGGAACATCTGGTGCAGACATTCAAAATTTTCGGCGATAACTCGAGGCTGAAGATCATCAACGCCCTTATCGAGGATGAACTCTGCGTTCATGAGATTGCCGAACTTATGGAGATGAGCCAGCCTGCGGTATCCCATCAGCTCAGACAGCTGAAACAGGCTCATGTTGTAAACTCCAGAAGGGACGGCAAGCACATCTTCTACTCCCTCAAGGATGAACATGTCATACAGATCTTCAGGATCTGTCAGGACCATCTGGCCAACGGCTGAATATAAATAAAAATAATCAGGAGACGACACTCATGATCTACAGAGAGTATGGAAACACAGGAAGAAAAACCGCCGCCCTGGGGTTCGGAGGCATGCGCTTTGAGAAACCCCATGATACCGACGGATCGGCAGCCACGGTGCTGCGGGCTTTTGAGAAGGGCATCACCTATTTTGATACGGCTCCCGGATACTGCGAAGACCAGTCCGAGATCATCATGGGCAGGGCCATACAAGAGATGAAAAAGTCGGGCAGACCCTTTACCGTTTCCACAAAATCCAGCAAAGCCGACGGAGGCGTGCTGCGGCAGGAACTTGAACGGTCTCTCAAGAGACTGAATGTGGACACCATCGACTACTACAACTGCTGGTATGTGCTGACGAAAGAGGACTGGGAGAGACGCAAGGCAGGCGGCGCCGTGGATGCCATTCTGAAGGCAAAAGAGGAAGGTCTGATCAGACATGCCGTTTTTTCGACCCATATGCGGGGAGAAGACATCCGGTCCGTCATTGAAGAGGGTTATTTTGAAGGAGTCACCCTGGGATATTCTGTCATGAACTCCCCCTACCGGCAGGAAGGTATTGAAGCGGCCCAGGAGGGGGGCCTGGGAGTGGTCGTCATGAATCCCCTGGGGGGAGGACTGATCACCCGGAACGACGGTGCTCTCGATTTTCTGAAGGTCCGGAAGGATCAGTCCATGCTGGAATGCGCCCTCCATTTTCTTCTGACCGATCCCCGCATCACCGTCTCGCTGGTGGGATTCCGGAATATTGACGATGTGGACAGTGCCGTCGCCGCCG
>QKJO01000200.1 GCA_003249275.1 Spirochaetaceae bacterium | reverse complement strand
GAAACAAAAACAAGGAAAAAATGAAAAATCCTCAGTCTCACAGGCAGGAGGAGAGGGGGGGTGGACACTTAAGGAGATCTCTCTCTGCGCCCCTGTTCCCCGGAATCTGCGGCCCTCTTTCCTGAAAACAGATGATAATGATTCTTGTTAAACAGAGATTATGGGGGTATAATGGGGCAGATTCGGGTATAGAGTCCATTTCAATATCTCAAAAAGGTGTTTCAGGCTTGTCTATTTCTTCAGGATTGGTGTACATTTGACGATAATAGATGTGAACAAGTCTCAAGGAGCATAAGTGGCTGGCAGAAGAATAAAAAGATCAACCCAATCCACATCCTCAAAAAAAGGAAATGGTGCTCTCGGTCGACTGGGAAGAGTCGGTCGTCAAAAGTTGACAATCATGCTGATCCCTCATTCGGAAAAGAGGGTCTTTAATTTTCAGATATCCCTGCTTGCTCTGACCTTTATAAGTGTACTGCTTATTTCTCTGGTGGTGACCTTTGTCTGGCTGACGGCGGATTTTTCAGGAACCAATGACCTTCTCGTTTCCCGTTCCCGCGATCTGGCCCATTCGGAGGCCAGTCTTGAAGACCTGAGAAACGAAGTGAACCAGCTGATCAGCTCCACCGATGCCTTCCAGAAAACCCTTTCAGGTACGCTGGATACTCTGGGTCTTGATGCCGGATCGGGCGATGCTCCTTCCAGCAGAAGCGGCGACCTCACCTCTTTCTTCAATGTGGAATCTGCCGAAAGCGGAACCCTGAGCGAAACAATCGAGATTCAGAAGCTGAAAACGGCACTTGATCAGTCTGTCTCTTCTCTGGATGAGATCAGCCAGATTCTGAGCAGCCAGAAAAGCCTGCTGTCCGACATTCCCACCATGTGGCCTCTCAAAGGCGTTCAGGGATATATCACTGCCGTGTTCGGTCCTTCCGTCCATCCCTTTACGGGCAACTGGTACCTTCATAAGGGAGTCGACCTTGCCTACGGTTACGGGGTTCCCATTATTGCAACGGCCAACGGCAAGGTAGTGGAATCGGATACTGAAGAGAATGGATTCGGAAATTATCTGGTCATACGTCACAAATACGGTTTCTATACCAAGTATGCCCATCTCCAGAGAAAATATGTGATAGCCGGTCAGGAAGTTTCCCAGGGTGACGTAATCGGAACCATGGGGAATACCGGGCTTTCCACCGGACCTCATCTTCATTATGAGGTCAGAATCGGGTCCCAGGTCGTCGACCCGGTGAAGTATATCAACATGACGGACAATCATGATATATTTACCCGTGTTACCCGAAATCTGCAGAAATACAAATAGATTTTCGTTTTTTACCCCAATCCACAATCCAGGGGAATGCTCGTCCTTTTTCCGGACCGGGCTGTTCCGTATTTCTCTGAATAGGATTAGACTGTCTCGAGAATCTGATCAAAAGGGCTGTTGAATGAGTGACTATATAAAAAACCATTCCTTTATAAATTCCATAATCGGAGAAGGTACGAAATTCAGCGGAGAACTGGTGTTGTCCGGTCTGCTGAGAATTGACGGCGATTTTTCCGGGAGCATCAATACCAGCGGCAAAGTCCTGGTCGGCAAGACCGGCCGGGCTGAATGCAATATTATTGCCGGAACCGCCGTCATCGGCGGTGTCGTTCACGGGAATATCTACTCCTCCGGAAAGGTAATCATACTGGCAACGGGAATGGTTGTCGGAAATATTCAGGCGAAAAAACTTGTAGTGGAAGAGGGAGTCCTTCTCCACGGCAGCTGCATCATAAAAGGGGAAGACCTGGAGAGCGGGAATGATATACCCGTTACGGTGGGAAGTTCCTATTCTGTAGACTGGCAGTCAGAAAACGGGGAGACCGGAGAGAGGCGCTGATGGATAAACTGGGGATTGCAGGAGCCTCTTTAGTCCCCCTGCCGGGAAAACGAGACGACAAAAAAAAGGTCGGCTCCGGGAAGACCTCCCGGCTGGCTTTCCGCGGCAGTCTTAAAGATGCAGAAGAATCCCGGGGCCCTTCCGGTTCCCTCTCTTCGGGACTGACGGGGCTTGAAAAAGCGGAAGATCTTCTGGATGATGTCTATCAGCTGGGCGAAAGCCTGAAACAGGACGGCACACTCGGCACGCTGCACAAGTACCGGGATGCGGTGAGAAAATTCTACAAATTTGTTGTGACCCACAGTCTGGAAGCCGCGCAGGTGGAAGGACGTCTCAATCCGAAAACCATGTCCCGCAAGCAGTACACACTCATCTCCGTCATTGATGAGAAGCTGGAAAAGCTGGGAGCTGCCGTTATCCGCAGCCAGAAAGAGCAATTGGAACTATTAAAAAAAATTGATGAAATATATGGTATACTCATCGATCTGACACGATGAGGACTGCCGGTCGACGCCGGCAGCATGTTTAAGGAGATTACCGATGGGATCGGAGAAAAATAAAGAACACAACAAAACTGGCGGGGGGATCGAACTGAGCAGCTATCCGGACGGTCTGTTCAGAGCCAAAATCCTGCATTCGAGCGAAACCGAGGTCGTTGTTCCCCAGAACGGGGAAACCCTCACGGTAGGGGAGAAGATCATCATCAAGACCCGCTACGGCAACGATATGGTCAAGGTCCTGGGGCCGATCACCGATCTGCGCCATATCCGCAATGGGGATCTGCGCACAATCGTCCGGAAGGCGAGCGAAGAGGACCTCCGGAAGGCCGAGTCGTTCGCAGTCAAGGAAAATGAGGCTTTTCACGTCTGCCGGGATAAAATTGACAAACACAAGCTGGATATGGCCCTTGTTTCGGCCCACTATCTGCTGGACGAACCCAAGGTGATGTTCTTTTTTACGGCGGAAAACAGGATCGATTTCAGAGAACTGGTCAAGGATCTCGTCGGCATTTTCAAAATGAGGATAGAGCTTCGCCAGATCGGCGTCCGGGACGAATCCCGGGTTCTGGGCGGTCTGGGTGTCTGCGGCAGGGAGTACTGCTGCCACAGTCTGACGGATCATCTGAGCCCCGTCTCCATCAAGATGGCCAAAGAGCAGAACCTGTCACTCAACTCCATGAAGATTTCCGGACCCTGCGGGCGTCTTCTGTGCTGCCTGTCCTACGAGTATGATTATTACCAGGAAGAGAAACGAAAGCTTCCCAATGAAGGATGCCGGATCAACTGGGACGGGGTTTCATTCAAAGTCACAGAAGTGAACATCTTTTCAAAAAGGATCAAACTGAGCGGAACCGACGGAAGGATGCTTGATCTGAGTACTTCCGAAATTTCCTATAACAGGGATTCCCGGAATTGGGAGCTAAATCCTTTAGAAATTTAAGCTTATCTTGTTGACAGTACATCTGTATCTCTGTTAACATCCACCTGCTAATGAGTTAAGTAATGGTGGATAACAGGTTTTGCACCTGTGCCCGGCCTGATCTTCCATGCTCCGGCTTCCTGAAAGCCGTGAAGAAGCTGCAGGGCCCTCAGGGTCTTAACAATGTAAACCATCAAAGCTGGAAATCAGTTTTGATAGACTTTATAGGAGTCATATTATGGCAGGAGTCAGTAAGAACGCCCGTATCGGATCCGGAACACACAAGTTTGTTCATGCCGAAGACGGCGGCGAAATCAAAATGAAGTCCATTTTTAAAAACGGACGGATGAAACACGTTGCTGAATGTGAAAAATGCAAACGTCTTGAAAGAAGACCCAGCGATTTCGATTTAGCATAATCAAAGATTGGCAGAGTAGAGCACTCCCGTCGGGAGATGCGAAAGGTTTTCTGTCAATGACACAAAATAACCAGGGAGGTAGTAAAAGTGCCCAATTCACTTGATGCTGCAAAAAGACACAGACAGAGTCTGAAAGCCAGAGCACACAACCGGACGATCAGAAGTACTGTCAGAACAAGTATCAAAGCATTTGAAGCTGCAGTCGTTGCCAAGGATAAACCCAAGGCCGAAGCTTCATACGCCAAGTTTGTAAAACTTATTGATACTGCTGCAGGTAAAGGATTGTATCACAAGAATATGGCAGCAAGAAAAAAGTCCAGACTTCACAAAGTTCTTGCGGCAATGGCTTGATAAGAAAGATCAAATCCTAAGTTTATTAGAGAAGAGATATGGAAGAAAAGCTAACAAAAGCTGAGATAATTGAACATATTTATGACAATTCATCAATCAGCAGAAAAGATATTCACAATGTGATAGATTCTTTTTTTGAAGAGATTAAATCAGCTCTTGAAGGTGATAGAGTTGTAGAACTGAGAGGTTTCGGAACCTTTGAAATCCGGACCCGCAAGGGTCGGGAAAAAGCCAGAAATCCGAAGACCGGAGAAATCGTGCCCGTTGAGAGTCACGGTGTTACAGTCTTCAGACCTGGAAAAGAATTGAAGAAACTGGCCTGGGATCTGCGCAAGTAGATCTTCGGGGCAATATCATAGATACACTCAGAAGAGACCGTTTTCAGACTTGATCTGGAAACGGTTTTTTTATTTTCACACTCCTGGCGAATCTTCGGGTCCGTGCAGAGAGGCGGTTGTCCTTTCGGGAGATGATCCTTTGCAGCCTCGATTCCGGGATGATCACTCTTCAGCCCAAGATTGACAATCCTGTTGAAAAGCAGGAGAATAGAAAGGGGGGAACGCCCCTCCGGAGGGAAAGTATGATCTCTGATACAAAAAGAGAAGTGCTCCGTCTTTTTGAAGAAGGCCGGAATCTCTACAAGGAAAGAAGCTTTTCTGATGCGATGAGCCGTTTTGCGGACGCACTGAAGCTCGATCAGGAAGACGGCCCCTCCAAAGTTTACTATGCCAGGTGCAAGATGTATCTGGACAATCCTCCGCCTCCCGAATGGGACGGTGTATTTATCATGACTACAAAATAGGAATCATATGACGCCATCATTGAAAGATATTGAATCCATTTCCACAATTCTGGGGAGTGAGACCGTCTTTAAAGGGACGATGAAGTTCAGCAAGCCTTTGAAGATTGACGGAAAATACGAAGGACGGATCGAGTCCGAAGGGTTTCTGTACATAGAAGAGGGGGCTGAGGTCAGGGCCGACATCCAGGTCGGTTCCATCGTTGTCGGCGGTATCGTCTACGGCGATATTGAAGCTTCGGAGAAGCTGGAAATGCTCTCCACCGGTCAGGTGATCGGCAATATCAGAACAGCCAAACTGAAGATCGCCGACGGAGTCCGGTTTGAAGGCAAGTGCGACATGATCAGCGATCCCGAATCCATCAATGTCTTTTCCGCACCCGTGGAACAGCTGAAACAGGATCATAATGAGATCTGATCCGAAAGGATTCTCCCTTCTTCAACTCTGCCGTGAAAAAAAGATGACAATCGTAACAGCCGAATCCTGCACAGGCGGATTGATCTGTGCGGCTCTGACCGAAATCGCAGGCAGTTCTGATGTGGTCTGGGGCGGTTTTGTCACCTATGCCAACGAAGCCAAGGAAGGTGTACTCGGAGTCGGCAGGGATCTGATCAGGGAACATGGCGCCGTTTCAGGGGAGGTCGTTGAGGCGATGGTCTCAGGAGCCCTTGAAAAGAGCGGAGCCGGTCTGGCTGTCGCCGTATCGGGTGTGGCCGGTCCCGGCGGCGGGTCTCCCGAAAAACCGGTCGGAACGGTATGGATTGCCGCCGGACTCTCATCGGGAGCCGTTGTTAAAGAACTTTGTCATTTCAGCGGCAGCCGGAGCGATATACGGGAGTCTACCGTAGACCGGGCTCTCAGTCTGTGTGAAAAAATCATTTTGAATGGTTCCTCACTTGACAGTGAACAGTGCTGATAATATAGTGAAACATATTACGGTTCTTTTATTTTTCAGGTTCAAAGCCTGAAACGAATCCGAGTCTTCACTTTAATCCTTATAACAAAGAAAATTTTGAAGAATTGACATATAAAATTTTAAATCAACATTATATTTGGAGAATTTATGGCGATAATCCGGAAAACTCTGGAAGATCCTCAATCCGATACCTATGTATCGGACAATTTTGAGGGTCAGAAGGAACTGGATCTGGACAGCGGATCTAAACAGGAAAAAGGTTCATCAGATGCTGCCGCTGAAGATGGTGCCGATGAAAGTAGAACAGTTAAAGTAAAAAAGACAGCCGTCAGAAAGAGAAAAGTTGTCAAAGCAGTGGATAACGGTGAAGAGTCAGCCGTCTCTCCTGAAACCGAATCCCTTCTTCCCGATTCCGGGGAAGCGGAACCCGTCAAAAAAATCAGAAGAAAACCAACAGTCAAATCCATAAAATCAGAAGCCCGGAGTGATACCGATTCAGACGACTCCGACGGTCAGACCGATTATTCGGATACCCCCGTGACTGATGCTCCCGTACATGATGAATCGGACCTGTCCGGTTCCGACGAGGGAGACGGTACGGAGGATGATTCCTCGAGAGCCGACGGTTTTTCCCAGGATTCTTCAGGACGCAGAAACGGGTCCTTCAACAAAAGAAAGAGCGGCAAGAACAGAAGAGACCAGAACCGGCAGAACCGGCAGAACCAGTCGCTGCCCACGGCCGATCAGCCCCGCATCACCATCAACGACCTTTCACAGATGACCATGCCCGATCTCCGCAATCTGGCGGAAGATATGGATCTGGGCAGGGACGATCTGATCACCCTGAAAAAGCAGGAGATCATCTTTACAATTCTGAAGGGTCATATCGACAACAACGGAGTCATTTTTGCCTACGGATCACTGGAGATCCTCCCCGACGGATACGGTTTTCTCCGGTCCCCCCAGAACTCCTATCTGCCCGGCAGCGATGATATCTACATCTCGCCCTCACAGATCAGGCTGTTCAACCTCAAGACCGGCGATACCGTTTACGGACAGATCCGTTCTCCCAAGGAAGGGGAGCGCTTCTTTGCCATGCTCAGAGTGGTCAATGTCAACTTTGACGAACCCGGTGTGGCCCAGACCAGAGTCGCCTTTGAGAACCTGACTCCCCTGTATCCCACCAGACGTCTTAACATGGAGACGAAGAATCCCGATCCTTCCACAAGAATGATCAACCTCTTCTGTCCCATCGGTATGGGTCAGAGAGGACTGATTGTGTCTCCCCCCCGGTCCGGTAAGACGATCATCCTGCAGAAGATCGCCAACGCTATCACAGAGAATCATCCCGATGTACAGCTGATCGTTCTTCTGATCGATGAACGGCCCGAAGAAGTCACGGATATGAAGAGAAGCGTTCAGGGAGAGGTCATCGCCTCCACCTTCGATGAGCAGGCCAGCCGGCATGTTCAGGTGGCCGAGATGGTCCTTGAAAAAGCCAAACGTCTGGTTGAGCACAAGAAGGATGTAGTTATCCTTCTGGACTCCATCACCCGTCTGGCCAGGGCCTACAACCAGACCGTTCCCACTTCGGGAAAGATTCTGTCGGGTGGTGTGGACTCCAATGCCCTGCACAGACCGAAACGATTTTTCGGAGCCGCCCGTAATATTGAAAACGGCGGCAGTCTGACAATCGTGGCGACGGCACTGATCGAGACGGGAAGCCGTATGGACGAAGTTATTTTTGAAGAGTTCAAAGGTACGGGAAACATGGAGCTTGTTCTCGACAGGAGACTGGCGGACAAGAGAGTCTTCCCGGCCATCAACATCAAGAAATCGGGAACCAGAAAAGAGGATCTTCTCCTCAACAATGAAGAGCTTAACAAGATGTGGCTCCTCAGAAAGGTCATGAACCCCATGGATGACATGGAATGCACCGAGATGATTGTTGACAAAATGAGGAAAACCAAGAATAATGAGGCGTTCCTGAAGTCGATGAACTCGGCTTAGGCATTTTGAGGCTCTTTGAATCGGAGAGCCGTCGGAGGATAAATAGTTATGAAAGAAGGAATTCATCCCAATTACGTGGATTCAACAGTAAAGTGCGCCTGTGGCAACATCATTCAGACACGTTCCACACATGGTGATATGGAAGTGGAAATCTGCAGTTCCTGTCACCCCTTTTACACCGGCAAACAGAAGCTGGTTGATACTGCCGGACGTGTTGAAAGATTCAACAAAAAATACGGTATCAAAAGCAAGGACTGATTTATCAGATCCTGTCCCGGGAAATGCCGCTCCTTACTGGAGCGGTTTTTTTTGTCTCCAATCTCATGTCAGGTTTTTTTATTGAATTATTGGTGAACATGACTTACTATGATAGTGGGTTTTTAACATCTGAAATTAAGGCTGAACATGGAAGATTTGCACACCCTTCATAAGAGAATCTATGGAAAGGAACCGGATGTTGTTGTCAGAGTTCCCGGAAAATTGAACCTTATGGGGGAACATACGGAGTACTTTGAAGGACTTGTCTTAGCCGTTGCCGTGAACAAGTTTATTGAAGTTTCCATCTCTGAACGGGACGACAATTCTCTCAGGGTCTACTCCGTCAATTACAATGAAAAGAAAAAATCCTCCATTTCCGGTTTGAAGTACAAGCGTGAGGACCGCTGGGCGAATTACGTCAAAGGGGCTGTCGCCGTTATGCTTCAGCTCGGATGCCCCGTAAAAGGCCTCGACATTATCATTCAGAGCGAAATTCCGGAGCAGGTCGGCCTGGGTTCTTCTTCCTCCATGACCCTGGC
>QKJO01000195.1 GCA_003249275.1 Spirochaetaceae bacterium | reverse complement strand
CTCTTCATTTCTGTCTCTGCTGTCCGCATCGGGCCGGACGGATTCCAGAGTCAGAGAACTGATTTTCCCCCTGCAGTTGTACTCTTCCATATTGGGATTATGGTTTGAATAGATAAAAGATTCAATCAATTCTTTTTTGATGTCAGTCAGGAAAAAGCCGGTCAAATTGAACAGTTCTTAATGAAAACAGTTTTGATACCGTTAATATGAGTGTATAGTTTATTAGGATAGTAAAAAGGCCTCAAAATGAAAAAAGTACTGATAATAGACGATGCTCAGATGTATCGGGAATTCATGCAGACTCAGCTGACTAACTACGGATTTGATGTGAATACGGCCATCAACGGTCTGGACGGAGTCTCCAAGATCAGAAGCTTTATGCCTGACGTGATCATCATGGACTATATGCTGTCCCGGAAGAGCAGTCTGGATGTCCTGAAGGACAAGCAGAGGGATCCGAACGCCAAGGATCTGCCCGTCATCATGGCTTCGGCCAATGTGGACCGGCAGAAGATTCTGGAAGTGGCTCCCTACGGGGTCAGGAAATTTCTGAATAAACCCATCAAAATCGATGCCCTGCTCTCGGCCCTTTCGGAGATTCTGGGGGTGGAGATCAAGGTGGACAATACACCCTGTCTTCTGGATGCCCATCTGAATGATCAGATCCTTTTTATCGAAATCGCCAGAGGGTTCAACAATGAAAAGATCAGTCTTCTTCAGTACAAGATTGCCGAACTCCTTAAACTGTATAAGGTCCAGTACCCCCGTATTCTGATCCTCATGACGGATATCCAGATGCGTCAGGAGGACAAGCCCAAGCTGGACCGTCTGCTGGAGGAAGTCGAAAAGTTCGTCGACTCGCTTCATCAGGTCCGCATCCTGACCCTGGATGAAGATATAAAGAGTTATATAAAATATCACACCCTGTACAGCCGTATAGAAATCGCTCCCTCCCTGGAAAAGGCCATCAGCGGACTTCTGGGCATCAGGGGGATGGAGTCGATGACATCGGAGCAGGACGGCGTTCAGGATGTCCTGTTGTCCTCCAAAGATGATTTCAGGCAGAATGAGGCTTTTCAGCTGAACTTCCAGGATGAGAGAAGCAACAATCTGGAGGGGCTGAAAAGCAGAAACCTCAGAATTGCCGTCGTGGACGACGATTTCATAGTCCACAAGATCATCAGCAAGGCGACGGAGAAGACCAGCTGGTCGGTCAGCTATTTCAAGAACGGACAGGATTTTATTGAGAACCCTGCCGGAGGGGGATTTGATCTTCTTCTTCTGGATCTGATGATGCCGGAGATGGACGGTTTTCAGGTCATGGAATATATGAAGAAGAAATCAATGGATATCCCGACGGTCATTCTCTCCGCCATGACCCAGAAAGAGAGTGTTCTGAAGGCCAAGGAGCTGGGAGTCAACAGCTATTTGAGCAAACCCCTGAAGCCGGAGGGCATCATAGACAAGATTCTTGATGTCATGATCAGGCTGCAGGAGGAGTAGTTTTTGAAGGGGACCAATAAAAACATCAACTGGCTGGAGCTGTTTCATCAGTTTCCCCGCTCCATTGCCGTCCTTGAAAGCGACGGATCCATACTCTACGGAAATGACAGACTGAAATTCCTGTTCAGGAAAAACGGAAACAGCCTGACCCTCCGGCATGAGGCGTCCCGCGCCGACTGGGAGGCTTTTCTCGCGTCTTTTCTGGAGGGTTCCGCCCCCCATGATCAGCTGGTCGTGGTCATTCCGGACAATGCCCGGAATCAGCGGTGGTTTTCAATCAAGCTGACAAGGAGCAGCGAAGAGTCGCTGATCTTCCTGCTGGAAGAAGATATCACGGACCAGCACAACTATGAGCTGAATCTTAAGAAAGCCCGGGATGCGGCTGAACAGGCCACCAGAACCAAGTCGGAATTTCTGGCCAATATGAGCCACGAGATCAGAACGCCCATCCATACAATCATCGGCATGTCGGAGCTGCTCAATCTGACGCCCCTGGATCAGGAGCAGGAGGAGTACGGCTCCCAGATCAGATTCAGTGCCGATATCCTTCTCTCCCTCATCAACGATATCCTCGACTTTTCAAAGATCGAAGCCGGACAGATGGAACTGGAATACACCTCCTGCAACCTTCTGGAGCTGATGGAGGATTCAATCGACCTTATCTCTCTGGAAGCCCACAAGAAGGGCGTTGAAGTCGGTCTCTTCGCCCAGGAGGGAACGGACTACCAGATCGAAGGAGATCCCACCCGGTTGAGGCAGATTGCCGTGAATCTGACGAACAACGCTGTCAAGTTCACCCAGAAGGGCCAGGTCATGATCAATCTTCAGCTTGTGGAGCAGGATGCCCGGTCTGTGCGCATCAGGGTCTCGGTCAAGGACAGCGGCATCGGTATTGCCGAGGACAAGAAGGAGCACCTGTTCAACGCCTTTACCCAGGCTGATTCCTCCACCACCAGGCGCTTCGGCGGTACCGGTCTGGGGCTGACGATTTCCAAAAACCTTGTTGCCCAGATGGGAGGAGAACTGCTCGTAGAGAGCCGTGAAGGGGTAGGGTCTGAGTTCCATTTTACCCTGACCTTTCCGCGGTCCGTTCCCTACAGGACCATCCCCGAAGTCATGGAGTACGGTACGGATCTGGAGGGTGTTTCAGTCCTTCTGGTGGACGACAACAGGAGCATCCGCGACTCTCTGGCCCGCTATCTGGGCTCCTGGGGCTGCCTTGTGGAAGAAGCGGGCAGCGGACGGGACGCGATCATCATGATGGAGGAAAGGATCGACAGGAATGTCAAACCCTTCGATCTGTGCATCACCGATCAGCTGATGCCGGAGATGGACGGCTGGCAGCTGGCCAGCGAGGTACATTCCAACAGCTCCCTGACGCCGACGGCCATGATCATGATGTCCCTCAAGGGGGGCAAGGGTACGGAAGAAGCAAAGATGAAGCTTCTGGGGTGGTTTGCCGCCTATATCAACAAGCCTGTCAGAAAGAGGGAGCTCTGGGAGAAATGTCTCCAGGCTCTGAATCCAGAAAGGGGAGAACTGGGAGACCTTGAAGAACTGGTCGAACCTGAGACCGCCGGTCTGTCCCAGTCCCGGATCAAGGAAGGAATCATGTCTGCAGAAAAGAAAGACGGAATCATTCTGATAGCGGAGGATCATCCTGTAAACCGGAAACTGTTTGAGTCGATCCTCGTCAAACAGGGCTATAACGTCATCCTGGCGGAGAACGGACAGGAGGCCCTGGATCTCGCCCTGAGCCGGCATCCGGACCTCATCTTCATGGACTGTCAGATGCCGGTCATGAACGGCTATGAATCGACAAGGAAAATCAGGGAACAGGGCCTGAAGATCCCCATCATCGCCGTGACGGCCAATGCCCTGCGGGGTGAACAGGAAAAGTGTTTCAAATCGGGGATGAATGATTTTCTGCCCAAACCCTTCAAGAACAAGGACCTTCTTCCCGTACTCAACAACTGGTATAAACCCCACGGTATATCGGAAAGTGACGATCTTGAAGAACTGGACGAACTGGAGGATGTGGATGAGCCGGATGAATCCGCAGCCGATGCCAATGCGCCGGTCTTCGACTTCAATCAGGCCATGGACACCTTTATGGATGACAGGGAGCTGCTTGTGTCTCTTCTGGAACCCTACCTGGAACAGGTCGCCGGTCAGCTGGAGGAACTCTCGGCGGGGAACGTGCTGGAAGATCCCGACAACATCCGGAGCATCGCTCACTCCATCAAGGGAAGTTCAAGAAATCTTTCGATGATGGACCTGGGCAACCAGTCCGAGATTCTGGAGCATGCCGCCAGGGACAGAGACATGGATACTGTCAAAAGAGCGATCCCTCTGGTTGCCGAGGCATTTGAAAAAGTCAGGAGAGCGGTCAATAATCTGCTCTCCAACGAAACCTAGGGACGATTAAAGAGTCTTCGAGAGGAAGTCGTCAACGGCGGAAAGCAGATCCGCATACTCTTCCACCGCTTTGATTCCGGGGTTTTCGGTCCTGATGGATTCGGGAGATCTGAAAAAGAGACCCCGGTCGGCGGTCTTGATCATGCTGAGATCGTTGTAGGAGTCTCCGGCGGCCAGAGTTTTGAAACCGGCGGAGTGAAAGGCTTCGATGGCCTTCCGTTTTCCGTCCTTCTGCCTGAGTCTGTACCCGGTAATCCGGTCGTCAGCGTCCACAATCAGGGTATTGCAGAAAAGGGTCGGCCAGTCCAGCTTTTTCATCAGAGGGGCTGCAAACTGGTCGAAGGTATCGGAAAGGATGATCAGCTGGGTCCTGGACCTGAGGGCCATGGCAAAGTCATAGGCTCCCGGAAGAGGGTCCATTGTGGAAATGACATCCTGAATATCCTTCAGCTTCAGGTTATGTTCTTTGAGAATCAGAAGCCGTTTATTCATGAGGACGTCGTAATCGGGTATGTCTCTGGTCGTCAGTTTGAGTTCCTCGATTCCAGTCTTAAGGGCTACATTGATCCAAATTTCCGGTACCAGAACTCCTTCCAGATCCAGACATACTAATTTCATTTTTCAATTTCCTCCCGGGTAAAGTGCCCCGGACCATCCGGGGCTGCCGTTTATTGTACAGACACACCCCGGTGTGGACAAGTAGGATTGAGGTTTCATCGGGCCCGGGCGTTGTGAATTCCGGGATGTTGCCTTACTTGACCTGCAAGGACTTCCGTGATAAAAAGTACCCGATGATGAGAAAAGAATATTGTTTTGACCCGAATTCTATTTCTATTGATTTTTTTGATTCCGGATTTCAGCCCTGAATTTTTATTCAGGGCTTTTTTTGGCCCTCCCCGTTTGGACGGTGGAGGATATAATTTAATCAAACGGAGGCTTTATGTCAGAAGTCAGAATTGATGTACAGGACAAACCTGTACTCAAAGAGTGGATACCCCTGAGTATCCAGCATGTTTTCGCCATGTTCGGTGCGACCGTTCTGGTACCCATCCTCACCGGCTTGAGTCCGTCTGTGGCTCTTTTTACATCAGGAATCGGAACCCTCCTCTACATCCTGATCACCAGGGGCAAGGTTCCCGCCTACCTGGGGTCTTCCTTCGCCTTTATCGCCCCCCTGATCGCCATCAGCTCATCTGCTGATTTCGGTCTGGCCTACGCTCTGGGCGGCGCCTTCTGTGTGGGACTCTTCTACTGTCTGGTCTCTTTCATTATCAGCCGCTTCGGAATCGGCTGGATCGACAGAATCCTGCCCCCCGTTGTGATCGGTTCGGTCATCATCGTCATCGGTCTGACCCTCGCTCCCACAGCCATGAACATGGCCATGACCGCCGGCACGGGAACCTACAGTCTGGTTTATCTGAGTATTGCCGTGGTGACTCTGGCCATCGCCGTCATCTCCTCCATCGTGCTCAAGGGATTTTTCAATGTCATTCCCATTCTGATCGGATTTATCGGCGGATATCTCTTCACCCTGATCATGGGGATTTTCTTTCCCGCCTACAAACTGATCGATTTCACAGCGGTGAGCAGTGCCGCCTGGTTCGGCATCGCCAAACCCGTACTGCCCCGGTTCCACTGGGTCCCCATTCTGACCTTCCTCATCGTATCGCTGGCCACGATTGCCGAGCATCTCGGTGATACCCTGGTTCTCAGCAAGGTCGTGGGAAGAGACTTCTACAAGAATCCCGGTCTTCACAGAACCCTGGCCGGCGACGGAATCGCCACCTCTGTAGCCGCTCTGTTCGGCGGACCTCCCAACACCACCTATGGTGAAAATATCGGTGTCATGGCCATCACCAGAGTCTACAGCGTCTGGGTCATCGGCGGCGCCGCTGTTCTGGCGGTTGTCCTCTCCTTCATTCAGAAGTTCGGAGCCCTGATTCAGACCATCCCCGTACCCGTTATGGGAGGCGTCAGCATGATGCTCTTCGGTATCATCGCCAGCGCCGGTATCAGAACGGTTGTGGAAAGCGGCGTCAACTACGGCGAGAAACGTCATCTGACCATCTCCTCAGTTATCCTTGTCGTGGGTATCGGCGGCGGAATGGTCAAGTTCCCCATCGGCGGCGGACTGAACTTCGAACTGGCCGGCGTGGCTCTGGCCGCAGTCGTCGGTATCATACTCAATCTGATCCTTCCCGGAAGTCTGGATGATATTCCCGAAGAGACGGCGGAAGAGATGATTCAGGATGAACTGAAGAAACAGAACAAGGTCTGATCAGGCCTTCCAGGTCCATTTAGCAGTTCACAAACCCGGAGACTTCTGTTTCCGGGTTTTTTTATGTCCCCGGGAGCTGAAAATTCAGTATCCGAAGAGTTCCGATGACATTGATATAGGAAGATTCTCAATTTATACTGTAATGAAAAGACATCAGATGTATTATACTTTTAATAATATTTTACAATTCCGGGAGATTTCCATGCTGATTATCATCCTCTCATTACTGCTTGTTCTGTCCATAGTTCTGCTTGCCTCTTTTATCATCAGACGGGACAGGGATATTCAGAAAATCATCGGGATTATCGATACCCTGAAAACCGGAGGAGAAACGGGCTCGGTCCGGACCTCTCTCTCCTTCATCGAACTCCGGGATGCCCTGGTCAAAGATTTTTCGTCCATTTCCAGGATGATGGACCGGCAGTCGGGAAGCATTCAGAGGAATGAGAAAGCGGGTATGCGGCTCTCCAAAAATATTGAAAAAGCCGTTATCAGCGCCTCACAGATCAGCACCCATACGGAGGCCAACAGGCAGAGCAGCAACAGCCTTTTCGACAGCGTTACCGAGGGGTCGGCGGCTGTTGAGGAAATCAATGCCTCACTGGCCAGTTTCAGAAAGCTGAATGACCGTCAGAATCAGTCCATAGTCGAAACGGCCAGGGCGATCGGATTCATCAACAGCTCCATTCAGGATGTCTCAAGCATCGCCTCGGGCAGGCTGGAGAGTGTCAATCATCTCATCAAAGTCACGTCCGAGGGGAGTGAAAAGGTCCATGAGAACAGTGACGTGATCAGGAATATTCAGAAGCAGGTGGACGATGTCCTTTCCCTGATCACCGTCATCAACGATATCGCTTCCCAGACCAACCTGCTCTCCATGAATGCGGCCATTGAGGCCGCTCATGCGGGAGAAGCGGGAAAGGGTTTTGCCGTCGTTGCGGAGGAGATCAGAAGCCTGGCCGAGTCCACGGCCCAGAACGCCCTGACCATATCCGGAACACTGAATACCCTGGTGGAACAGATCAACAGAGCCGGAACCATCAGCCGCGAGAGCGGCGAGTCGTTTGATGAAATTGAAAAGGGAGCGGGTGCCGTAGCCGAAGCCTTCTCCGAGATTCATGATAAAACCGACTCCCTGCTGGCCAGCTCCGAACAGCTCTCCCACAGCACCCGGGAACTGCAGGAGATTTCCGCCGAATCCACGGCCAGTATTCATGAAATTGAATTCGGAAGTTCCGATATCAACAAGGTCCTGCAGGATTCCAAACAGATCGCATCCAATCTCAGGGACGCCATGCAGCACCTCACCGATGAGTCCAGGATCTCCAACTATAATCTTACGAAAGTGTCCGAGTCCTATCTCAATTCTTCCGATTCTTTTCTGGAAATCATTCAGTCCCGTACCGAGTTTGTCAAAGATCTGAATGTCTCGGAGAACAAACTGATCATATCCAATCTTATGGTGGCCCATGTGGGATGGATGGGAATGGCCCGGTCCGTGCTTGACGGCAGTGTCTCCGAATCAGAAAGCAATATACTTGATGAGAACAGCTGCCGCCTGGGCCATTGGATTCACACAGAGGGTAAAGAGTACATAAAAAACAGCAAAAATTACGATGCCCTCAACTCCCGCCACAGCAGGCTGCATCAGGTGATAGGTGAAATCGTCAAACTGAAAAAAAGCGGAAATCTGATGGAAGCGGAAAAGCAGTTTGCACTTCTTACCGATATTTCTGCAGAAATTGTTCAGATACTTATGACCCTGGGATACTCCGATTTTGTGAGCTGGAACAGTTCTCTGAGCGTCAAAGTGAAAGAGTTCGACAACCAGCACAAGAAACTGCTTCAGCTGATTACGGATCTGTATAACAGGATGCAGGAGGGAGCCGGGAACAACATTCTGGGAGAGACCCTCAAAAAACTGATCGACTATACCGTGTACCACTTCGGTACGGAAGAGAAGAACTTTCACAAGTTCAATTATCCCCATAAAAAGGAACATATTGAACAGCATGAAACACTTGTGTCCAAGGCTAAAGAACTCTACAAAAGCTTTGAAAACAGCGAAAGTGTTCTGAGTATTGAGGTTCTGGATTTTCTGCAGGAATGGGTCATTCAGCATATCAATAAAGCGGATAAGCAATATTCTGAATTCTTTGCAGGGAAAGAAATCTCCGCCTGAAAAAGCCCTCTGCTGTTCAATTCTGAGGGGTTTAAAAAAAGGCAGAAAATGCAATAACTCTTATATTGATAAAACTCCGATTTTTTTAAAGAAAAATTTCTTGAATTTATCCTGATTTTGAGTTGTAATATTATTTATAGATATTGCTGCAAGGAGATCATGGTATGGCAAGAGCTAAAAAAACTGAAAAATTTGTAAAATTATATGATGGCCTGTCTCTTGAAGATAAAAAAGTGCTGAAA
>QKJO01000047.1 GCA_003249275.1 Spirochaetaceae bacterium | reverse complement strand
CGGCGATATCACAACTTTTTCAATGTAAAATAATGAACAAATGACCCTTTCGCCCTTTTTTCCTGGAAATACAGGAGGTGAAAGATATAATGAGACAATACCGGGAGGTTCGAATGAAGAATAGATATCTTTTTTTAGGGATTCCCCTTTTCCTCGGCATACTGTTCTCCGTGCTGCTGTCCGTCGAATCCTACAGGAATATCGAAAATTCAATGTACGACCTTCTCCTCAGGATAAAACCGGTTGTCAAAGAGGATCAGGACCTCCTCCTTGTAAACATCGATGACCTGACCATTACGAATATCAATATGTACCCTATAAGCAGGGATATTTTTGCAGACGGCCTGATGCTCATGAAAGAGCTCGGTGCCTCCTACGCCGTACTGGATATCGAGTTCATTGACAAGAGTCCGGCAGGATTAAACAATAAATTCCTGGAAGAACAGATCCCCAACCGGTTCAACGATGTCTTCTATGATCTCTCCCGGAATCAGGCCGAATTCATCACGGCCCTGAAGAACAGACAGATCCCGCTGGATGACCTTCCCTATTACCAGACGGTTCTGGATGACTACAACTATCAGAAACAGCAGGAACTGCTGACAGATGTCAACAAAATCGCCCGGGACAACGACAAGTATCTGGGAAATGCCGTCTCTCTCTTCGGCAATGTCATTGCCACTGTCAACATGATGGACTCACCTGATGATACGACCCCCGAATCTCTCAAGGAACTGGCGAAGGAGAAGGTCTCACTCAACCATTTTTTCGACAGACCCTTTGACGCTTTTGAACCGGCCGTCGAAATCAAACCGGCCATCTACGATGTTCTGAACAATGCCCTTAATGCCGGGTACCCCAGGGTGAACATCGATCCCGACGGTGTCAGGCGAAGAATCAATCTGATCTACGACTACGATGGCAGCTACTATCCCCAGCTGGGATTTTCCGCCCTTCTGAGATGGATGGATGTTCAGGGACTGGAAAGAACAAAAAACTCCCTCATTATGAAACAGGCCCGATTGAAAGACGACAGCAGAAAGGATCTTGTCATACCCCTGGACCGTCACGGCATGATGATGATCAACTGGCCGCATAAAAAATATACCGACAGTTTCAGGCATATCAGCTTCTACCGTCTCTACCTGCATGATCAGCGGCTTTCGGACCTGGTTTACAATCTGGAAATACTGAACAGCCAGGGCCTGCTCGAGGCCCCCTTCTATACAGGGGATTACCCGCTTATGGATCTCTACACCTACTTTGACGGTCTGAGGGACGATCATATGGAAGGTGTCAAACCCATGGATCTGGAGGAATATACCTCTGTGAAGGAACTCTTCCTGACTGAAGTCGATTCCTATCTGAACGGCGATACGGAGCAGTATATCCTTGACCAGCTGGACTACTACCTCACCCTCCCGGATATGACGGATGATCAAATCCAGCGTTTCCAGAACCTGAAAACCTATATTCCCGAAGTTTTTGCAGCCTCCAGACGGCAGATCAGCGACATACTCACCCTCCGTGAGGAACTGAAGAAGGAACTCCAGGGGACCCTTTCAATCATCGGTTATTCCGGAACATCCACAACCGATATCGGAGTCAATCCCTTTGAGAAAGAGTATATGAATATGGGTCTCTATGCGGCCGTTACCAATACCATCCTGTCGGGCCAGTTTCTGGATGAATCTCCTCTGTGGATTGCGGTGGTTGCAACGGTCCTGATGAGTCTTCTCACAGGCTGGATCGTCTCCCGGCTCAACCATCCCGTCCTGGGTCTTGTGTCCGGGATTTCCATCCTTATCCTGACCGAAGGAATTCTGATCGTCAGCTTCATATTGACAGGCAGCTTCACTCCCCTTCTGACACCGGGGATATCCATCCTCCTCTCCTTCATTTCCATCGTCAGCGTCAATCTGATCTTCTCCTCCAAGGAAAAAGGATTTATAAGAAACGCCTTTGCCCAGTACCTTTCCGATGACGTCATCAGGGACCTTCTGGACGATCCGTCCAAGCTCTCCCTTGGCGGCGAGGAACGGCATATGACCGCCATGTTCACCGACGTGAAGGGGTTTTCGTCCATATCGGAGAAACTGACTCCCCAGAATCTCGTCGCCCTCCTCAATGATTATCTGACCGAGATGAGCAACCTGATCATGGAAGAGAAAGGGACGATCGACAAGTATGAGGGCGATGCCATCATCGCCTTCTTCGGGGCTCCTCAGCCCTTCCAGGACCATGCGGTCAAAACCTGCCGGGCAGCCATCAGAATGAAAAAGGCGGAGGCGCTGCTCAATGAAAGGATGATCGCCGCCGAACGGACGCCCGGTCCTCTGCTGACAAGAATCGGCATCAATACGGGGGATATGGTCGTCGGAAACATGGGTACACTGAAAAAGATGGACTATACCATGATGGGAAATGCTGTAAACCTCTCGGCCAGACTGGAAGGCGTCAATAAACAGTACGGCACATGGATTCTGATCAGCGATTCCACTTACAGGGAAACGGGGGATATTTTTACAGTGAGAATGCTGGACAGGGTCAGGGTCGTGGGAATCAACGAACCGGTCCGTCTTTATGAACTGATTGATGAGAAAAACCTTACTCCCGAACAGACACTGGAAGGGCTTTCCTGGTTTCAGAAAGGAATGGAACTGTTCGAAGAGAGAAACTGGTCGGAAGCCAATGAAATGTTCAAAAAGGCAAGAAAAGTCATACCCGATGATGCTCCATCGGAAATTTATATGAAACGCTGCCTGAAATTCAGCCAGGATCCTCCTCCTAAAGAGTGGGACGGAGTATTTAACCTGACCCAGAAGTAGGCACTTTTCACCTCCCCTGACCAGGGTTTATACTAAAATCATGAGATTTCTGAAATTTGTCATGAAAATAAGGGCCTCCCTCCTTGCCCTCCTTCTTCTCACGGCCGCCCTTTCTGCTGTTGAAGCCCGTTCCGGCGACTTCGGGAATGTCCTGTCTCTGACGGCGGCCGGATACGATCCCGTCGGCAGATTCGAAAACAGCACCGCAAGGAGTTCGGGAGTTTCCCTGTGCCAGGAATTCTTTATCGATGCGGGGGACAGTTTTCAGGCCGGTATCGGATTCAAGTATCTGTTTCCCAGGGAGTACTCTGACGGAGAATCCCTCAGCTGGCAGCCGTTGTACGGCTCGATCAAAGCCTTCATCCCCGCCACGGAACTGCCGGTTTACATCAAGGCTTCCGCCGGATACGCCTTTGTCAGAGGAAACAGCAGTTTCGATGACAAGTATACGGATACCGCAGGCGGTTTCTATTATTTTCTGGGCGGGGGAGTCGATCTACCCTTCTACTACAGCCGGTCTGTCCGGTTTTCCTTTATTTTTGATATGGGCTACTCCTCCTACGGAGGCCGGGCTGAACGGGGCAGTTCCGAGATATCCCTGTCCTATGTGACTCTGGATATGACGGTCGGAATCGGATTGAAGTTCTGATTATTCCTGACAGAAAGTAAAACTTTGTATTTTTCCTCAAAATGCCCTTTTTGAGGGGGTCTCACCGGCTGGCGGGGCTTGTCACCCTCCATCGTTTTCAACTATATTTTACCATGAATCGCTAATTGCTGATCGATTCACAATAGTGAGTCCCGATGCTGCCTGAATCCGGAAATATGATTTCTTAACTGCATACGGGGCATTAAATAAATATCTTGAGGAGCATCTGTATGGTAAATGGTCTGATAATAACCATTGTCGGTATGTCTGTGGTGTTTCTGTTTCTGACTCTTTTGGTTTTTACTACAACAAATATGTCCAAATTAGTCCTGAAGTTTTTCCCTGAGCAGGAAAAACCGGCTGCTCCCGCCGTCAGAAAGTCATCCGCTGATGTAGAAATTGCTGTAGCTATTGCTGCAGTGAAAGCTCACACCCAATCTTAAAAGAGGTTAGATTCCGATGAAAAAGCGCGTTAATTTTATGTGTACAGCCTTCCGTGACGGATTTCAGTCTGTATACGGAGCCCGTGTTCTCACAAAAGACTTCCTGCCTGCCGTAGAAGCAGCGTCCAAAGCAGGAATCAAGCATTTCGAAGCCGGCGGCGGTGCCCGTTTCCAGGCCCCTTTCTTCTACGGAAATGAAAGTGCCTTCGATATGATGGACGAATTCAGAAAGGCTGCCGGACCCGATGCGGACCTTCAGACCCTCGCCAGAGGCGTCAACGTTGTAGGTCTCAGCTCCCAGTCCAGCGACATCATCAACCTCCACGCCAAGCTGTTCAAAAAACACGGTATCACAACGATCAGAAACTTCGACGCTCTCAATGACGTCGAGAACCTGATCTACTCGGGTCAGTGTATTCACGATGCCGGCCTGAGACACGAAGTGGTTGTCACCATGATGGCTCTTCCTCCCGGAGCCACCGGTGCTCATGACAAGGATTTCTACATCGGTGTTCTGAAGCAGATCCTTGATGCAGGCATCCCCTATGACTCAGTCTGTTTCAAAGATGCCTCCGGTACAACTACTCCCAGAATCGTCGGTGAGACCATCAAAGCGGCCAGAGAACTTCTCGGCCCCGATATGAACCTCGTTTTCCACTCCCACGAAACAGCCGGTGTATCCATCCAGCAGTACGTCACAGCCATCGAAGCCGGAGCCAGCCAGGTTGACCTTTCTCTGACCCCCGTTTCCGGCGGAACCTGTCAGCCCGATGTGATGACCATGTGGCACGCCCTCAGAGGAACCGACTACGACCTGGGCATCGATCCCGAAGCCATCATGGAAGTGGAAGAGATTTTCGCAGAGTGCATGTCCGAATACTTCCTGCCCCCCGAAGCGACCATGGTCAACCCCATCATCCCCTTCAGCCCCCTTCCCGGCGGTGCTCTGACAGCCAACACACAGATGCTCAGAGACAACGGTCTGATGGACAAATTCCCCGAAATTACAAAAGCCATGGGCGATGTAGTAATGAAGGGCGGATTCGGAACTTCCGTAACTCCCGTTTCACAGTTCTACTTCCAGCAGGCATTCAACAACGTGATGTTCGGACCCTACAAGAAGATTGCCGACGGTTACGGAAAAATGGTTCTCGGCTACTTCGGTAAGACTCCCGTTGCACCGGACCCCGAAATCGTAAAGATCTGTCAGGAACAGATGGGTATGGAACCCACAACCGCAAAAGTTATCGACATCAACGACAAAAACCCCAAGCTCGGAATCGAAGCGGCCAAGAAGATGCTGCTCGACAACGGCATTACAGATCTGTCGGATGAAAATATCTTTATCGCCGCAGCCTGTGAAGACAAGGGAATCATGTTCCTCAAGGGCGAAGCCAAAGTCAACATCATGAAGAATGCCAAGAAAGCGGCTGCCTCCGGTGCCGTTTCCGCAGACGGTTACACAGTGACCGTTAACGGCAAGTCCTACGGTGTGAAACTGGACGGCAACAAGGCCGTTGTCAACGGAACAAGCTATGACATTTCCATCGCAGACGGTATCAGTGCGGCAGCTCCTGCAGCAGCCGGCGGTGAATCAAAATCTGTCAATGCTCCCATGCCCGGTCTTGTACTGAGGATTCCAGTTGCCGTAGGCGACAGCGTTTCTGAAGGCGATGAAGTCATAGTTCTCGAAGCCATGAAGATGGAAACACCCGTTTCTTCTCCCGTTTCCGGAACAGTAAAAGCCATTTCCGTATCTCAGGGAGATCAGGTTACTGCCGGACAGGCTCTGATTGAAATCGGCTAAGGCCCTTTGGCCTCGTGCCTTAGATCACCAGGGCGGTACTTCCATTGCCCTGGTAGACATTAGGAGTATTTAAAGTATGACATTCGGACAGACAATGGCAGCTTCCTTCAGGGAGCTCTGGTTAAGCACCGGTATTTTCGGCTTTCTTCAGGCCGGAGGCTGGGGCAACCTGGTCATGATTGCGGTAGGGTTCGTCCTCCTCTATCTGGCCATTAAGAAAGAATTTGAACCTCTGCTTCTCGTTCCCATCGGAATGGGAGCAATCCTGAGCAACATTCCCTTTGCGGAAATTGCGGCTCATATCAGTCTCGTCGGTGATTTTTCCGAAGGAGCCCTGCACCTTCATAATGTTACCGGCGGTTTTATCGGCATGTTTTACGACATGGGTGTTACAAGCGGCCTCTTCCCCCTCCTGATTTTCATGGGAGTAGGAGCCATGACCGACTTCGGACCCCTCTTGGCAAACCCCAAGACTCTGCTTCTCGGTGCGGCAGCCCAGTTCGGAATCTTCATTGCCCTTCTGGGTGCTGTGGCGCTGGGTGAGTTTATGCCCGGGATTACCTTCAACCTCTACGATGCGGCCTCAATCGGAATCATCGGCGGTGCGGACGGTCCTACGGCTATCTTCGTAGCTTCCAGACTCTCTCCCGGCCTCCTGGGTGCGATTGCCGTTGCGGCCTATTCCTACATGGCCCTGGTTCCCATCATCCAGCCTCCCATCATGAAGGCTCTGACAACCAAGGAAGAGCGGGAAATCAAGATGGAGCAGCTCCGCCACGTCACCAAGACGGAAAAGATCATTTTCCCTCTGACCGTACTTGTGGCCTGTATCCTTCTTCTCCCCAGTGCGACACCTCTTCTGGGTTCACTGATGTTCGGAAACCTGGCAAAAGAGTGCGGTGTAACCAACAGACTTTCCGACACCATGCAGAATGCTCTGATCAACATCGTCACCATCATGCTGGGTCTGGCCGTCGGTTCCAAGATGCAGGCTGCCCAGTTCCTGAACCTGAATACCCTGGGTATTCTGGCTCTCGGTCTGATCGCCTTCTGTATCGGTACCGCTTCCGGTGTTCTTCTGGCCAAGCTGATGAACAAGCTGTCCAAGACTCCCATCAACCCCCTGATCGGTTCCGCCGGTGTTTCTGCCGTACCCATGGCAGCCCGCGTTTCCAATAAGGTGGGTCTGGAAGCCAACCCCAACAACTACCTGCTCATGCATGCCATGGGTCCCAACGTAGCCGGTGTTATCGGTTCCGCAGTAGCGGCCGGTATCCTCCTGGCTCTGGTTCCCGTTCTGGGCTGATGATCAGAACCTTTTAAAAGAATCCGCCTTTCGGGGCGGTTTTTTTCTGTTCACAGGATCTCCATGAAACAATCATAGACCTCACCCGGATTCTTCGTCCCGGAGGGGTAGAATGACTCTCATGGAGACTCGGCAATGATTTTCATCTGGCGGATTCAGCAGGCTCTGCATATAGGCCTCTGGACGATCCTCATCTACAGGGGTCTGGAATTTCAGGGAATGGACGGGTGGACCGGTCTGGCGGTTTTCATGGTTTTTCAGCTTGCCCAGTTCCTGTTCGTTTCAGCAGGAATCGGAGAGGAGCATAATTTTTCGAAAGGCCAGTCCATGGTCATGACCCTCCTCTTCGGATACTCCTGGTGGATGCCTCTCAGAAAAAAACCGAAATCACAGTGATCCGTTCCGGCGGCCGGTAAGAGCTTTATACCGGGACAGTTCATCCAGGAAATTCGGTGTGAAGACGGCGGGGTCGGAAGATTCGATCTCTTCCAGGGACCAGAAGCGGCCGTCGTCGATTTCGTCTCTGTCAAACTCAATCGGACCGTTCCATATACAGCGGTAGGTGGAAACATACTCGGATTCAAAACTGTTCCGGTGAAGATACTTGTGAAGGAATTCCAGTCCGGCTCCTTCTATGCCCAGCTCCTCTCTCATTTCCCTGTAACCGGCTTCTTCGTAGCTTTCACCGCTGTCCACATGACCGCCCACGGAGGTATCCCATTTGCCGGGCTGGACATCCTTGTGGACGCTCCTTTTCTGCAGGTAGAGCCTTCCCTCCAGATCGAACACAAGAACGTGAGCCACCCGGTGGATCATATCGGGATGACCATGAAAAACACTCCTCCGGTTCCGGCCGATAACCCGGTCCGCCTCATCCACATGATCGAAAATCTCTTCCTCTGTTCCGTTGTTTTCCATAGTCACCCCATTCCGCCGGCTCTGCCGATTCTCTGCATTAATCAGGCCAAAGTATACATCTTTACAAAGAGCCGTTAAAGATTAGTTTTACAGTTCATAAATGGTTGCACCGATAATGGAGAATATGAAGATTCCCGTTATTAATCCCGAAACTCCCGGCAAGATCACCTGGGATGCTTTTATTCTGCTTCTGACACTGGTACTGACGCTTCTGATCCCCCTGGTCACAGTATTCAATATCCCGATGACCGGACTCTTTCTGATTTTTGATTTTCTGATTTCCATGATTTTCATTTCCGATATTCTGGTTGAATCCCACACGGCCTATACGGAACAGAGGGAACTGATCACCGACAGGGACAGTATCCGCAACAGGTATTTCAGGTCTGCACTGACGGTGGATATCATTGCAGCCATTCCTTTTTTTATGATTCTGTCCATCTCGACGGATCAGTCCGTCATCAGGGTTGCCTATCTCCTGAATTTGTTCCGGCTTCTCAAACTGTTGAGGATTCGGAGGACAATCGGCAGAATCAGAAACAACAAACGTCTGAATCCCAGCTTTATACGGATGAGTCTCCTGATCTTCTGGATTCTCATAGCAGCCCATCTGATCTCCTGTGCCTGGATTCAGGTGGCGGGAAATCCGGACGGCCTGGATGGAAAAAGTCTTTATATCCGCTCCTT
>QKJO01000223.1 GCA_003249275.1 Spirochaetaceae bacterium | reverse complement strand
GACAGACATCCTGTCACAATATTCAAAAGCAGGTATAAAAAAGGGAAGTTTGCCATTATTCAAGGATATCACAAGTTGAAAGGTTGAACATAAATATCCTGCAGAAACCGCGTTTCACTCCGTTGATCCTTGTTTGATGGGTGATCCGGATTATAGTAGCGTTGAAAGGAACAATTAAATATTGCTAATAACAGATTGAATCATTACAATGAACGGAACAAGAGGAGTTAATATGCAGCCTTTCAATTCCGGAAAAAAAGTTTTCTTTCTCTATCCTCCTCAGGAATTCGCCAGAAATGTAATCATGCCCCTGTTCGATGACGGTTTCGAGATTTACAAGCTGAACAGTTCCGAAAAGGTTCTGTCGCTTTTGGCCCGATTTCCCGATTCCGTTCTTTTTATAAACAATGATTATCCCTATGAGGATTTCGATATCACCGATTTTAACGATAATTTTCTGAAAAAATCCGAATTTGAGAATCTTTCCGTCTTCTCCTTTTTCAGAGAAAAAGTGAGTTACGGGGACAAGATCAGAGACTACATCTCTATCGAAAGAGAGGATCAGGAAGTCTATCAGGACATTAAAAAGATTCTGCTGGAATCGGATGCTCACGGCAAGAGAGAGTATGTCAGGTACGGAAATTATGATGAAATTCTGAGCACCATAACCTTTCAGTCCAACGGACAGGAGTATATTGCCGATCTTCATGACATAAGCCCCAAGGCCCTTTCTTTTTCTGCAGTCCGGGATATGAACGATCTGATAGGTCTGCCTTTTCATGATATGAAACTGAAGGTAGGGACCTATGAAATTGTAACCGCCGGCAGGATCGATTCGGGAAGAACTGTGTCGGGGAAGAAAATCTATATTGCTGTTTTTGATCTGGATGACAAGATGAGATCGGAAGTATTCAATTTTATCTTCACATCCCTTGAAAAAGGCCTGGATGATCTGCTGAAGGAACTTTGATCCCTCAGATCAGTTTCAACAGCGCCTCTGCAGCGATGATGAGGAGAAGAACGGCCGTTTCTCCGGTTTCGCAGATGAATCCGTAGACATCACCCGTCAGGCCTCCCAGTTTCCTGCTGATACGGCTGCTCGCAGCCACCGTATACAGGCCGTGAAAAATCAGAATGATGATCAGCATCGGGTATCCTGAGAGGATATAGACGGCCGCAGTGGTCGCAAACCCTGTGACCAGTTCCCTGTTCCTCATATGCTCCCTGAAAAATCTGCCCATCCCGTCCTTCCTGGCGGAGGGATAAAAGCGGATGCTGATCAGCTGACCCCATCGGGCGGTTACGGGAACAAGCAGGATCAGAAGCGGATCAAGAAGATTCAATTCATAAAGTAGGCATATTTTTGCAAGGACCTGCAGTATGAGGGACAGGACTCCGAATACTCCCGTATTGCTGTCCTTCATGATTTCCAGAGTCCGTTCCCTGTTCTGTCTGCTTCCCAGCCCGTCAAAAGTATCTGACAGTCCGTCCAGATGAAGCCCTCCTGTAATGACCACCCAGGCAAGGGTTTCGAGAAAGGCTGTGGTCAGGGGAGAAAAAAGGAGAGAACCCAGCCTGTAGACGGCATAGAGCAGAAAGGCTATCAGCAATCCCACAAGTGGAAACATTCCCGATGACCGGGAGACCTGCGTCAGATCTTCATTCTCCTTCCAGGGAAGGGGCAGGGCTGTCATAAAGCGGAGTGCATAGAACAGCTTACGGATCACAGCTCCACCTCCGTTACGCCGGCTTCTTCAAAGGTGGCCATCCTGTAATAACAGGCCAGTGCATTTTCAATAAGGGGGAGAACCATAACCGCACCTGTCCCTTCTCCCAGCCTCATATTGAGATCAACAAGGGGATCTATATCAAACCTCCGGCTGATTTCCCGGAACCCGGTCTCTCCCGACTGGTGGGAGAAAATGAGATATTCCTTGATCACGGGCGAGAAGAGCATGGCCACTACGGCGGAAGCTCCCGATATAAACCCGTCGACAAGAACGGCGCAACGGTGGACGGCTCCGGCCAGCATGACTCCGGTCATGGCAGCCAGTTCAAATCCGCCCACCGCACCGAGGATATCGACAGGATCCGTCGAAGAGGGTCTGTGGAGGTCCAGGGACTCCCTGATAACCCGGGCCTTGTGGCCCACCAGATGACCCGGAAGTCCGGCACCGGGTCCGGTCAGGAACTCCGGATCAATTCCGGAAACGGCAGAATAGATGGCGCTGGCCGACGTCGTGTTTCCCACACCCATCTCCCCGGTGATGAGGAGATCACAGGACTGTTCTATTTCATGGACAGCCATATCATACCCCAGTGAGAGGGCCTGAAAAACCTGTTTTTCAGTCATGGCCCGTTCTCGTCTCATATTGGCCGTACCGGCTCCCAGGGATGCATGAATCACACCGGGATGATCCACAGGATTGGCCATACCGGCATCCACTACCTTCAGGAAAGCACCGGTACAGGAGGCGAGAACCGAAATAGCGGCTCCGCCGTTGAGAAAATTCCTGACCATTTCTGCCGTGACAACCTGTTTTGATGGAGAAACTCCCTCAGCGACAACTCCGTGATCGGCGGCAAAGCAGAGAATCGTTTTTCTGTCCACATGGGGTTGAGAGGTCCGCTGAATTCCTCCGAGCCTTGAAACAAGTTTCTCCAGTTTTCCCAGGCTCTCAGGGGGTTTCGTAAGAGAATCCCAGCGGCAGCATACATTTTGAACCGCCTTCCGGTCGAGATCCTCAATCTTTTCAATCAGCCCGGCTAATTCTGTCTTATTCATTTTTCAACCATTGGGGGAGTCCGGCCGTTATCATGACAACCTGACGGGATGCACGGGCAAGAGCCTGATGACTTCGTCCGGCGATCTCCTGAAATATCCGGCCCAGAAAATTGGGAGCCACTAATCCCGTTTCGACAAGATTTGATACGACAATAACTTCGCCGTTGAAATTTTCAATCGACCTGAGAAGACCATCCAATTCTGTTTTTACAAGCTCTTCAGCTTCTTCCTGTCTGAAATTCTCTCCCAGTCCCATCAGGAGATTTGTCAGCCAAAGAGTCAGACAGTCAAAAAGTACGATCTTACCGTTTCCCGGACAGCATTCATCAATTTTCCGGGCTACATGAAGGGGTTCCTCAATAGTCATCCACTCCCGGGGACGGGATTCCCTGTGACGTTTGATCCGGAGCTTCATTTCATCATCCCAGGCGACGGCTGAGGCAAGATAGATGACCTGTCCGCCCGTTTCGGCTGCCCGCCGGGCAGCGAAAGATTCGGCCCAGGCTGTCTTTCCTGATTTTGCACCGCCAAGAACCAGTATCATCGGCCCAGATATTCCTTTATGTTCCGAATCAGTCTGTTGTTGTCTTCATCCGTCCTGACACCGATTCTGATTGTGTTCTTCAGCTGGAAGGAAGCACAGTCCCGGACAAGAAGGAGATCCTTCCACAGATGGGCCTTCAATGCTTCCGTGTCGTTCACTTCCACAAGAAAAAAATTCGAGCAGCTTTCGTATACTTTCAGCCCCAGATCTTCCAGAGCCTTCATCATTTTTTCTCGTCTCAAAGCCGTTTTTTCCCAGCTTTTCCTGAAATACCCGATTTCCCGGAACCCGGCGATTCCGGCATCCTGTGCGGGGGAGCTGATGCTCCATTCGGGCTGCCAGCGCCTGATTTTCTGAATCAGATCAGGGGCGGCCATCAGATAACCGAGCCGCAGACCGGGGATACTGTAATCTTTTGTCATGGAACGGAGAACTATCACTCCTTCCCGGAGGGGATCGTAGCGCATACCGTCGGGAACAAAACAGACATAGGCTTCATCAAGAATCATGATGGTTCCCGATTTCAGACAGCTCTGCCTTATGATCTCAAAATCCTGTTCATTCAGATACTGACCCGTAGGATTGTTGGGTGAACAGATCCAGAGAAGAACCGGTTTTTCTGTTTCCACGGTCCGGGTAATTTTTTCGATTGAAAAACGGAATGACTCTTCCGGTTCCATCCTTATGGAGTGTATCCTGTCCGTCTTCAGACGGCAGGCATCCAGATATTCACTGTAGGTGGGATCCACAACTGCCACACTTCTGCCTTCTCCCAGAAGGGACGCGACAATGAGGAACATCCCCTGGGACGTACCGTTTACGACAAGAACGGATTCGGCGGGAACGCGATTGAATTCTGCAATTTTCTCCTTCAAAAGAGAGCAGTTCGAATCAGGATACCGGACAATATTTGAATTTCTGATATCTTCCAGAACCGATTCCGGGAGCGGATCAGGGTTGATGCTGACGCTGAAGTCGATCACCTCATCCGGATCGATTCCCAGATTCCTCAGTTTTTTATAGTTTAAACCGCCGTGCTCAGAAGCCATAGCCCCCCCCTGTAAAGACCAGTCATCAGTATCATGACCAGTAAAAGGGATAATACTGTAATTTTTATGCACATGTCTATCTTGGACGGTTCCAGTCGGTCTTCACCGCCGGAAAGTATATATTCCCCCTTTTTGACGAGGGTGACATTCAGGGCGCCGGCCATGGCGCTCATGGTCCAACCCGCATTGGGACTGGCCGTATTCCTGTGTTCCCCGACCAGGCTCGCCAGGGCCTTTCTGAATGAGGCTCCGGGGATTGCCAGTGATGCAAGAAGGATTGTGAATGCCGTAAGGCGGGCCGGTATCCAGTTCAGCAGCGTATCGCACCAGGCTGTGAATTTCCCGCCCCATTCATACTTTTCATTGCGATAGGCGATCATGGCATCGGATGTATTGATCAGCCTGTAAGCCCAGGCTCCCGGCAGCCCGAGGATGAAGTAGAAGAACACGGGAGAACTGAAACTGTCGGTGATATTCTCCGACAAAGACTCTATGACGCAGGAACAGATCTCCTCGTCCGTCAGAGAATCGGTATTTCTGCTGACAAGATGATAGGACGTCAGTTCCCGGGCCATTGCCAGATTCCCGTTTTCGAGTTCCTTTTTAATGTCCATTCCGCTTTTAAGCAGATAGCGGACGGAAAAGGATACTTTCAGCAAGGGAACGGCCATAATCAGATAGATGATCTTCTGCCCCGAAAGAAGTCGGGTCAGTAAAAAGACCGGTCCGGCAAAGAGCAGCAGTCCCAGAATTATCAGAATTAATCCCCACACAAACTCGACTGCCTTCCTCCGGGAAGGACAGCGGCTCCAGAACCAGCCTATGTATTTACCCATAAACACTGTGGGATGAAGGGATGATGAAGGCTCTCCGAACAGGATGTCCAGGAACACGGCGGCAGCTAGTATGATTTCAGGCATGCTTTTTTATATCACAACTCAGGGGTTCAGGCATTGCTATATTTTAAGGTTTTATAGTATTTAAATGTTACCGTTACAGGAATCCATTTTTGTTTAATGCGTTTGATTATATTCAAAACTGCATGTAATATTAAAAATATCACCGGATTCTATATCTTGGATTAACAATAAATATGCAGAACAGCCAGAATGATTCGAATTTGCAGAAACTTGAGAATCTCAATACCGAAGATCTGATATCTCTTGTCAAAACACTGGAGGAAGAGAGGGAATCTCTCATAAGTCAGGTCGGCGACCTTGCGATGAAGCTCAAGAATCTGAACAAGGAGAATTCAGACCTTCAGAGAAGAGTTGTTCTGAACCATAAGACGGGTCTTCCGAACCATGTGAAAGCCAATGAAGACATCAATCTTCTCCTTGAGAAACGCCTGGAAGCCGATGATATGTCGCCCATGGCATTTATCCTGGTGAAGTTGAATGAAAACTTCGAAGCCATCAATAAAGCCCTGAAACCTTCCATCAGCGAATGGGTTCTCTATCAGATCGGTGTCAGACTCACCGAGTTGAGCGGTCTGGAAAATATCGTCTATCATACGAGAGAAGACGAATTTTTGATTGTCTATCAGAACATCGGAGATGAAAGCCGTCTTCACATGTTTCTGCAGCTTCTGAATGAAGAGCTGAAGAGGCCGCATATATTCTCCGGGTACAACATTTCAATCGATTCCAGCTGCGGTATCTCCCTCTTTCCCAAACATGGTCTTGAAAGAAACACTTTGCTTCATAACTCCGACATAGCGCTGAGCTATGCCTGTAAACAGCATCTGACCTATACAATTTTTACAGATGAAATCAGTGATCTGGTCATCCAGAAAATGGAACTGCAGAACAGCATCATCAAAGCGCTGGAGAAGCAGGCCATCAAGGAAATTGACAAACAGTTCTATCTGAACTATCAGCCCATCATCACCATCGATGTTCAGAAAGACTCCTTTACTGTGATTGATGTCAAGGCCGAGTCCCTGATCCGCTGGAACCATCCGGAAAAGGGCGGAATCAATCCGGATGACTTTATTCCTCTTGCAGAGGAGACGGGACTGATCATTCCCCTGGGCAACTGGGTTCTGTTCAGCGCCGCCAGACAGATGCAGAACTGGCGCAACAGGAACTATAAGAATGTTCAGCTTTCGGTCAACGTATCTCCCCGTCAGTTCTATAACACCGATCTGGTGGAAACCTTCAAGCGGATAACCGATTCCTACGACATCAACCCGTCCGATCTGAAGATAGAACTCACAGAGAACAGCCTGATCGATAATCCCGTGAATGCCATAAGCAAACTCAATCAGCTCAGAGAGGCGGGATTCTGTATTTCTCTCGACGATTTCGGTACCGGTTATTCCTCTCTGAATTATCTGAAAGATCTGCCGGTTGATACGGTTAAAATTGACAAATCCTTTGTGGACAAGATACCCGACAATCCTCTGGATCAGTCGATTCTTAAGGGGATTCTTTATTTTATAAGGGAGCTCAATCTGGATCTGATTGTGGAGGGCGTGGAAAACCTGGAACAGCTGAAGAGTCTTGTTAAAATGGGATGCCGCTCCTTTCAGGGTTATTATTTCTCTCCTGCACTGTCGGAAAGCGATTTCATTGAATACAGACAGAAAATACTGGGAAAGAAATTTTCAGTCAATTCCTGGAAAATTGAGAAATAGCGTCCTTCCTGTACAGATTCAGTTGATCAGATAAGCGGCCAGCCGGTCGCTCAGCCTTGCATATCCTTTTCTGCTCAGATGAATATTGTCTATGAAGAGATTCTGCGACTTATCAAGGGCGGAATAGACATCTATCAGTGGATAACCTTCCCTTGCGCTCAGAATCTCCAATGAAGGAAGGATCTTCTCTCTGATGACAGAGTCTCTTATCCCGTACGGGTTGGGACGGCAGGGCGGGGGAGTCACAAGCACTACAGATGTATTACAGCCGCGGACAGCCTCTATGATGCCGACAAGTCCTGAGAGGTACAACTCCTCCGATATCCAGACTGACTCTTTTGAATCATTGCTGCCCAGCATGACAAGCAGAATATCAGGGTTCCAGTCGACGATCTCTTTCACATTGTTATTCAGATAGAAATCCCTGTTTCCCGGAGTTGCACAGGCTCCGTTGATGCCGAAATTCCTGATTTCGTAATCCGAAGACAGCCTTTTCTCCAGCTGGGACGGATAGCTGTATTTCTCTCTCTGGACCAGACCGAATCCGTAGGTCAGACTGTCACCGACACAGGCGATTTTCTGCGGACTTCCGGTTCCGGAACTTTCCGCGAAAAGGGAGAATGAAAGGGTTAGAATTAGAGAAAAGATATAAAAGTGTCTGTTATTCATCATCAAAGACATTATATTGTAACTTATTAATGAAGTTCAATTGATAAGAGAGGAGCATCACCGGAATGGGTATCACCAGAGAATTGAATCCGGAAATACTGAATCATCTGCAAAAAATCGCTTCCAGATATGACCACGGATCTGATGACTATCTCGACTCTTTGATTAAATCATGGAAAAAGAAAGAGAAGATATTTATGAAGCAGGTGAAGTCTCTTCATATGACCATTGAATCATCCATTCCGGCGGATGAAAAAAGAGCCTTCATTGCCCTCACATTCTCCGGATCGATCCTGGGAGTGGGGCCGGCGGGTCAGAAAGGCATGCGGCAGGTCATCTATGCCAGTGTGGGTCTCCGGAAAGATGTACCCGACCGTCTTCTGGAAGAAAATCTGTCAGTCAAAGGAGCGGTTGAGCTCGATCATGAAATCGTCTTCTCCGGAGGTTCTCTGAAGAAGAGTTCTCCTGTCTATAAAATTGCTCTCATGAATGACACCCTTCCTCAGAAGCAGAACAGGCAGATTGAGGATGCCACAAGAATCATGACAAAAGAATTTGTCAGTATCAATAACACGATTGTACCGGATTAAACCATGATTCCAATGAATAATCAGCAGCTATTGAACGAATTGCTCAGACTGGAGAACGCCTCGGTTCCCGATGATCTGAACTCAGTGCTGGAGCATCTTGATCTGGTTCTCCAGGCGTTCAAAGACGAGGATCCTCTGATCAGGCCCGGGAACAGCTTCGGCAATCCGGGCGGTCTGATATTTCTGAATCAGGAAATTCCCCTGCTTGTGCTTCCCGACCTCCATGCCAGAAAGGATTTTCTGGGAACTCTCCTCCGTTTCCCTCTGTCATCGGGCGGAACCGTATGGGATTCCCTGGGAAACGGAACGATTCAGATTCTCTGTGTCGGTGACGGTTTCCATGCTGAAAAAAGAGCCTATAAACGATGGCTGAAAAGTCTGG
>QKJO01000012.1 GCA_003249275.1 Spirochaetaceae bacterium | reverse complement strand
TGAAAAATGACCTGAAAAAGATGCAAAGTGAAGAGGACTGGAAGAGGCTCAGGAAGGAAATGAACCCCCGGAACTGTCAGTAGACAGGAACCATACCCGCCTTGTAGAGGACGCCGCAGACCCAGAACATTGTGTGGCGGGTCTGCATAAGGATGATATCGCTCTCCCTGGCAAGCCGGATCATGTTGGGGGTGATCTCCTTGTCCCTGACAAACAGAATACAGCTGATATCCGCCATCTCGGCCGTCCTGATGGCCTGAATATTGGCAAGACCCGTTATGAGAATGGCCTCGTCCGCTTCATTGGTCAATACATCGCTCATGAGGTCTGAACTGAAGGCGTTTCTGATCTCCCGGGAATCCAGTTCTCCGCAGATGAGCTGAGCGTCTGTCAGTTTCTGAATCTCTTCTAATTTCATTGCTGCTCCTGATACAGATATTATTTTATAGAAATATGACAAACTTATCAATGTATAAAAGAAGATTCCCCGGAAGAAGACCGGGCCGGATATTGTGTTTTTGTATTCTTTCCGGTTCAAGATAGGAAAAATTCTTAGCAGGAGGGAATTCAAAAAAACGCCATCCACTATATAATGGAAGGAGGGGGAACTTAATATGCCCGGATCATTCACACGCTGCCTGCCTTTGCTTGTGATCCTTACTCTCTTCACAGGGTGTACGCCAAAGCCGCCCGAAACGGCTGAACCTGTCCTGAAGGAAATCACGATCGGGACCGGCGGAGTCACGGGTGTTTACTATCCCACCGGCGGAGCCATCAGCAAGATGATCAATCAGAAGGAGGACCTGTACGGCATCCGTGCCTCCGTCAGATCAACCCCCGGGTCTGTCTATAATATAGATGCCCTGATGGAGGGGATCATCGACTTCGGCATCGTCCAGTCCGATATTCAGTATCAGGCCTGGAAGGGGATGAATGACTGGGAGACATCGGGTCCTCAGACAGGATTGAGGTCGCTTTTCTCAATCCATCCCGAATCCATTACCCTGCTGGCGGCGGATGATTCAGGAATCCTGTCCATTGAGGACGTGAAGGGAAAGTCGGTCAGCATCGGGAATCCCGGCTCAGGGCAGAGAGAAAATGCCATAGATGTGCTGAATCTCTTCGGCATTGACTGGCAGAAAGACATAACTGCCTCCGGTTACAAATCCTCAGAGGCCGCTTCCATGCTTCAAAAAGGAGAGATCGACGCCTATTTTTTTACGGTCGGTCATCCGAACGCGTCTCTTCAGGAGGCGACAAGAGGGGAGAGAAGGGCTCATTTCGTTCCCATCCCGGTGAGCGGTGAGATCCTTCTGGAACGTCCCTACTACATAGCCTACTACATTCCCGTAAGTTACTATCCTGATACGGCCAATGATCAGGATGTGGAGACTCTTGGTGTCAAAGCCACACTCTGTACAAGGGCCGATGTATCTGATGATATTGTCTATGCCCTTACCAGGGAGATCTTTGAAAATCTTGAAGATTTCAAAAAACTCCATCCCGCCTTCGCCCATCTTACCCCTCTCAACATGCTGTCGGGACTGACGGCGCCCATCCATGAAGGGGCAATGAAGTACTACCGGGAAGCCGGATTGAAATAAACGCCTGAAAAGACAGAACCGGCCCCGGTCATATACTTCCTCAGGCTGCCACTTGTCTGCTCCCTTTCTGTAGATTAAGATGGTCTTATGTCTAACAGCAATGATAAACGCTTCAGCCTCTATTACCGCAACGGCTACGCGGTCCTGAGGGTCTATCCCCCCGACTCACCGGAAGACCGTGTTTTTGCGGAGGAAGTGATGAACAGGATGAAGATCCTGGGTATTCCCATGGTCCGGATGATCCAGATTGAAGAGATCATCGACCGTGCCGACGGGAGCATCGAGAAGCTTGTGGAGTGGCCCGGGGGGGCACATCTGTCACCGGGACTTCAGATCCGGGTCCGGGAAGACAGGATGAAGGCGGAAATCCTTATAGAACCGCCCCGGGTAGGGGGCGGCCGGGTGACGCAGGAGCAGCTGCATCATTTTCTGGAAGATCATAAAATCCTTCACGGGGTTCTGGAACAGGTTATCGCTGAGTGTACCGAATCGGACCGGTACAATGAATGGATTGAGATTGCCGTGGGAAGTCCTGCCGTTCACGGACGGGGAGGACGAGTCAAGTATCACTTCAGCGACTCTCCGAGCAAACCCTTCCGGGAGCTTCCCTACGGACGGATAGATCTGAAGGAACTCAACTTCATTCAGCACCGGGAGGCGGGATCGATACTGGCGGAAATGGAGTCGCCGGTGGACCCGGTGGACGGCATGGATGTGACCGGCGAAATCGTTCCCTCCCATCCGGCGGGAGAGGACGAGTCCCTGAAGGCGGGAGAGAACACCGAACTCAGAGACGGCAGGATCATCGCTCTGGAAAGCGGCAATGTCCGCCTGGATAAGGGAGCTGTGATCATTGAACCCGTGGTGACCGTCAACAACGTGGATTATACGACCGGGAATCTGACCTTTCAGGGGTCGGTCATCGTACGCGGCCACGTGGCCGACGGCTTCAGCATCAAGGCCTCGGGAGATATTCAGATCGGCAAGAGCGTGGGCAGGGTCAGCCTTTCAGCTGGACGGAACATCCTCCTTCAGTCCGGAATCAACGGAGACAAAGACGGGTCTCTGGATGTGATGGGCGATCTCTATGCCAGGTTCATCGAGAGCAGTTTTGCCATGGTCAAAGGGTCAGTCTATGTTTCAGGCTCACTACTGAACAGCACGGTGAAGATCAGCGGCGATCTGCTCCTTGAGGGAGGGCGCTGCGAGATAGTCGGAGGACTGACAGTCGTCCGGGGTTGGATCAAATGCCGCAAGATCGGCAGTCTTTATGAGGCGAAAACCAACGTTGTCGCCGGTGTGGAACCGGAAGAGCTGGATGTCTTTTTCAAGCTCCTGAAGGACATCGAGAAGCTCCGTGAGGAGCAGGATACAATGGACAAGCAGGTGCGCCACTATGTCAAGGTCTGCAGCACACCGGGTGCCACGGAACTGAACTTCAGGCAGAAGGACCAGGCGGAAGCCATGGTGAAGAAGATGACGGGGAAGATTCATGAGAAGATGAAAGACCTCCAGTTTCTGAGGAAAGAGCTTCAGCCCCGGGAGGAGAGCTTTGTTCTGGTGGAGGATATGATCTATGTGGGTTCCAAAATCAGTTTCGGGCTTCTGGATTTTACGCCCCTCCAGCGGGGTGTGAGCAAGACCATACTTCAGGCCAGGGACGGGAAGATCCGAGAAACAGGTTACAACCCCGCCCAGATTCCCGAGGAGATCAAAAAGGCTCTGCCCGTCAATGCCTAGTCAGCCTCAGCTTTGAGGGATCTGAGCTTCTGAAAAACCTTCTCAAGATGGGCGGCTTCCTTTTCAGTCAGCCCCGCGCGGGCGAACAGATCCCGGAAAAAAAGGCGGGTTCCGAACCTGTCGGGCTTGTCGTAATACCCCGATGCCTGCAGGGCGGACTCGACCGTGTCGGCGAGGGCATCCATCCTTTGAAGGGGAAGGTGGACCCTATCTCCGGCAGTACCGTCGGAGGCTTTAAAAAATTCATAACAGATCAGCTGGACCGCATGGGAGAGGTTGAGGGACGGGTTTGCCGGATGGCTGGGGATGTGGCAGGCCAGGGTGCAGACGCTCAGTTCACGGGCGTTCAGACCGTGCTGTTCATTCCCGAAGACAAGAGCGATATCGCCTTCAGAGGTTTCCCTGCCCTTTTCCGCCAGTTCTTCAGGCAGAAGAGAGAGCCTTTTTCTGTTCTTTCCCGTTCTCCTGGTGATCCCCGCTGTCAGAACCGTACCGGCGACTGCCTCTTCCAGGGTGGTATGGCGGAGGGCATTCTCATAGACGGGATAGGCGTGGAGAGCCATCATTTTGATCTTGTCGGAGTCATACTCCCCCCCGCCGGGTTTCCCGACCAGAGCCAGCCGGCGGATTCCCATATTGTCCATACTGCGGCAGACTGAGCCTATATTCAGACTCCCTTCGGGCCTGCAGAGAACCACTATGATTCTGTCCAGAAATCTTCCTGATTCTTCGGTCCCGTCCACTTTTCTCTCCTTCCGGCTTGCTAAAAGATCATAACACAGGGGATGACATTCTGAGAATTAATGAATCATCCGCAATTTTATACAATACAGTTTTGGACAAAGCTGATATAAAATGAACACTTGAATCAACAGGAGTTTTAAATGGAAGATCAAAAATCATCCGCACCGGCTGTCATTTCTCTCATAACGGCGGTCATTCTCTGGGGAGGCTCCTTCAGCGCCATGAGAACGATCCTGGCCGAACTGGAGCCCATGTCTGTCATGGGGCTCAGGATGGTGCTGGCTTCTCTTTTCATACTGCCTTTTATGACCAGAATCAAACCGCCGGCCGGGTGGACCAGGGACATTCCTGTTCTCATTCCCATGGTTCTGTTCCAGCCCTGCCTCTATTTTCTGCTCGAATCCAATGCCCTGCGTTTTACAACCTCATCCCAGGCCGGAGTCATCTCCTCCTTCGTCCCCCTTTTTGTGACTGTAGGCGCCTGGTTCGTTCTGAAGGAGCCCCTCTCCCCGAAAGGGATCTCCGGACTGTTTCTTTCCATTACCGGAGTTGTACTCCTGACCCTGCTCAACAGCGGTTCGTCCGCCGGCGGGAACCTTATTCTCGGTAATACGATGGAGACAGGGGCCATGGTCTGCGCCGCCGCCAACATGCTGATCATCAAAAAACTGTCGTCCCGCTACAATCCCTGGACTCTGACTATGATGCAGTGTTTTGCTGGGGCTCTCTTCTTCTCACCGGGAATCGGTCTCCTGCTTGAAACAGGACTTGACCTCAGGGGGGGGAATCTTCTGATTCTGCTCTATCTGGGTGCTCCCGTCAGCCTCGGCGCCTTCGGTCTCTATAACTTCGGCATGAGCAGAATGGCGGCATCAGGCGCCTCTGTTTTTATCAATCTGGTACCTGTTGTGGCCGTCATCAGCGGATGGATACTTCTGGGAGAAACATTGACATTCCTCCAGATTCTGGCATCCGCGGCTGTACTCCTGGGAGTCCTTATCAGTCAGGATGCCGGGTTATCCCGGATCATATCAAAGAAAAGTTCCAGCAGGGAGGGGTCGAAAAGAAGACCGCTCTGGTCCTTCAGAAACTGAAGGATCTCATCTGCGGAAAATCCCTTCCGGTAGGGACGGTCTTCTGTCACAGCATCATAAACATCCGCCAGGGTCAGAATCCTGGCCGTCAGAGGAATCTCCTCACCGGCCAGTCCGTCGGGATATCCGGTACCGTTCCATCGTTCATGGTGGTGCCTGACCCCGAGTCTGACATCGTCGAACCCGGGGATATCCTTGATGATGGTGTCCCCTTTTTCCGGATGACTTTTTATGATTTCAAATTCCTCATCCGAGAGTTTTCCGGGTTTATCCAGAATTGCCTCCGGTATACCAAGTTTCCCGATGTCATGGAGCAGTGCACTGATCCTAACCGTCTGAATCTCCTCTTCCCTGAGGCCGCAGCTTCGGGCCAGTTTTTCCGACAGATCGGCAACACGTTCGCTGTGACCGGCCGTCCACCGGGACTTGGCATCCACACTTCTTGTCAGGGCCAGAAGAATACCCAGAGACATCTCCTCCCTCTGTTCCATCTCGTTCATGCTCCGCAGTGCCACGCCGGTCTGATCGGAAAGCATCCTGAGAGCCTCCCTGTCCTGATCGCTGACTCTGTCCATTGATATGAGGAAGGTCGCCACCCTGTGTTCATCCAGGAGAATGGGGACATAAAAGGTTTTTTTTCTCTGCAGAGGAGCTGGTATGATCTCGCCGCTTCCGGGGCAGCTGTCCATGTCGAACTCCCGGGGGTCCGGTTCAGAGAGGCTGCTGATGCCGGGAATACGGCTGTAGGGAATGATTTTACCCTCATAACCTTCCGTATGAGGTTCCAGGGCGGTCAGCAGCAGGCCTTCCTCCCTGTGGATCAGAACGGCTGAGGCCGCTGAATCAAACTGTTCGGAAATATACCCGGCCACTTTCTTAAGAAGTTCCCTCCGGGAGACCGAAGAGAGGACGGCCCGGTCGATCCGGTTCATGGTCTGCATGGAATCGAACCTGTGTTTCAGGCTGACGCTCATACTGTCCAGTGACCGGGCCAGAATCCCGATATCATCCAGCCGTCTGCTTTTAAAACGGACGTCCATATGTCCTCTGGAAAGAGAAAGAGCCTGGTCGGTCAGTTTCCTGATCGGAACGGAGAAGGATCTGGCAAAAAGGGCTCCCAGTATCAGGGAGAAAATCAGAACAATCACCGTAAAGGAATAGAAGGTGCTTTTTTCCTGGGTCATCAGCTCTTTCAGACCGTCCCGCTCCAGAGAGAGCTGAAGGATGTAGGACATTCTGTCATCCTCTCCCGTCAGATCGAAATAGAAATTCCGTCTGTCCTGGGCTCCCAGATAGACTTCGGGCTTATAGACATGCCGGCTCCCCAGTGCCTTGTTCAGGTGGTCCTCCTGAGCGGGATTGGCAACCGGCAGGGGTTCGGATGTATTGCTGCGGCTGATCATGACCCACCGGTCGTCGGGCGGGGTCTGAACAAACAGACTGAGGCGGATTCTGCTTTTCTGACTCTCCGGAATCAGACTGGAAAGGGCCGTTTCGAGCTGTCTTCCGATTTCCGGTTCCTCCACAAAGGCCCTGTACAGAAGATCCGGCTCCTCCGATTCCATCAGATTGTGAAGGGTTCCTCCGAAACCGTTCCGGAAGGACTGATAGATTTCATAGGAACTGATGGCTGTTCCGGTCAGAAAGGAAATGTAGCCGACGATCAGTCCGAAGAAGACAAACATGCCGACCAGCTTGAAGTAAAGCAGTTTGGAACCAAAACGAAATCTCATGAAATAAATGTACTTATCCTGACATGATGATTCAAGAGAATCTCCGGGGAATTCACAATCCTTTTACATCTTCCCGGAAGAAGAATCAGCAGATGACACGTTTCTTGTGGACACCGATTTTTCCCCGTTCCTCCACTTTCCTGATATAGGACAAGGCATCGGGTACTTTGCAGGAGGTCTCTCCCATGAAGACTTTCACCTTTCCGAGACGACGCGCCGCTCTGCGGGCTCTCTGGGTGAGTTCGGGAATGTATACACCTACGGATATGATGAAGGAATTCATGCAGTATCTGACTCTGTCTGCCGAGTCATGGAGCTGATTTTCAATCCTTGTTATGAGATCCAGAATTTCTCCGATCTCTACGGAAGGTCTCCCCAGGGCCAGAATCCCGCACCAGACCGCCCATCCCGAAGCCGCCGTTCCGGTAACCGGGGAATTGATCCACTTTCTGGCCAGTTCCAGAGCGTAGGGACTTTCGGCGGCGACTCCGGCTACCGTTACTTCGCTGAGGAGATACCAGTAGGCCTTTTCCGACCAGGCTTCCAGAGTGTCTCTGCTGAATTCATGGGGATCCGCTATAAGTCCCGCCATATACATGGCATCCGAGTTTCCCGTGTCATACAACTGGAGGGCCAGACTGTGATCCCGTCCGGTTTCACGGATCAGTTTTTTGATATCGCCGATTTTGACGCCGAAGAGATCTCTGGCTCCATGGCGGTAGAGGACTTTTCTTGTCTGTTCGCTTCCCATCCTCTCCAGGGCCTGCAGGGCTGCCTCAAGGGTCATTGAACGCTCCTGTTATAATCATAGGACATGGACCGCATAATAGCAAAAACACTATGCCGTAACGAAAGCCATTGTCGGTAATGATTAAAACAGTGGAATGCGTCAATAGATATCCTGAAAATGCGTGAATCGTATTTCTTCTTGTTTTGCCGATTCTGGGGATTTAAAATTTAAAGGGAAAGATAAAACCGGAGGTTCACAATGAAAGTCGGTACGGTCAGGGAAATCAAAAACCATGAATACAGGGTCGGATTGAATCCGTCAAGCTGCCGGTCCTACATCGCCCAGGGGCATGATGTGTATATGGAGAAGGGGGCGGGAATGGAGGCGGGATATTCCGATGAAGACTACCATGCCGAAGGAGTGAAGATCCTGCAGACGCCTGAAGAGGTATTCCGGGCTGCCGATATGATCGTCAAAGTGAAGGAGCCCCAGCCGTCGGAGTACGGTCTCTTCCGTAAGGGACAGATCCTCTATACCTACCTGCATCTGGCTGCCGACCGCGATCTGACCCTGGCCCTGATGAACACGGGCATAAAAGCGGTAGCCTATGAAACCATGGAGATGGACGACGGAACGCTGCCCTGTCTGAAGCCCATGAGCGAGATTGCCGGACGGCTGAGTGTTCAGGAGGGAGCCAAATACCTGGAAAAGGCCTTCGGGGGAAGAGGAGTCCTGCTGGGGGGTGTTCCCGGAGTCCGGCGGGGAAGGGTCGCCATTCTGGGAGGCGGAGTGGTGGGTACAAACGCCTGCAAGATGGCCGTGGGTCTGGGAGCCGACGTCACCATTCTGGACATCAGCGCCCGACGGCTGGAGTATCTGGATGACATCTTCGGGGGTGAAATCACCACCCTTTACAGCACCCCCCACAATATTGAAGAGGTCCTCAAAGAGAGCGATCTGGTAATCGGGGCGGTCCTGATTCCCGGAGCCAAGGCGCCCAAACTGATCAAACGGTCCCATCTGAGTCTGATGAAGCCGGGTGCCGTTCTGGTGGATGTGGCCGTCGATCAGGGAGGATGCATAGAAACAACCCGTCCTACAACCCATGAAAATCCGACCTTCATCATAGATGGAGTCGTTCATTACTGTGTGGCCAATATGCCCGGTTCTGTCTCGGTGACCTCCACCGAAGCCCTGGGAAGTGTGACTCTCCCCTACGGACTCCAGATCGCCGGAAAGGGACTG
>QKJO01000115.1 GCA_003249275.1 Spirochaetaceae bacterium | reverse complement strand
AGAATCTGATCGAAGCCAGGGTGGACAGGATCTTCATGCCCTCCATGAGCCGGATGATCACAGAGAACAAGAATATCTACTCCGAACATGCCTGCGCCGTCCTGAAGGGTTATACCATGGTCCTCTCCATCAGCGATGAGCCCTTTGAAAAGCACAACATTCCCATGGACATCCCCGTATTTCACTGGACCGATGAACGGGCCATGAGACGCTCGGTAACTGAGTACATCTGCGGCACCTTCGCCCTCCCCGAAAAAGAGATCAATCAGGCCATAGACAGGGCTCTGGATTTCCAGGACGCCTACCGGCAGGATCTCCTCTCCGCCGGGAGGGATCTCCTCGATTCCCTGGGAGAGGATGAATTTGCCATCGTTCTTGCGGGCAGACCCTACCACTCGGACCCGCTGATCAATCACGGTCTCTCCGATTTCTTCACCAGAGACGGACTGGCTGTGCTGCCGCTGGATGCACTCCCGGGTCTGCACGAGGTGGATCTCAGTTCCGTACGGGCCGAACTCACGGTCAACTATCATGTCCGGATGATGGGCGCCGCCCGGCTTGTCGCCCGGAATCCCCGGCTCGAGTATGTACAGATCGTCAGCTTCGGCTGCGGTCACGATGCCATCCTGACCGATGAGATCACCCGTATCCTCCGCAGCGAGGCGGACAAGAGTCCGCTTGTTCTCAAAATGGATGAATCGGAAGTCTCGGGGCCTCTGAACATCCGGGTCAAATCCTTTATTGAAACCTTGAGAAGAAAAAGAAGCAAGGGGCTTATCCAGCCGCGGAAGACGGGAAAAGCCTACGATGTGATCTTTGACAAAAAGGATCGTGACCGGGTGATTCTGGTACCCAATGTCTCCTGGGCCTTTACCCAGGTGGCCACGGCTGCCATCCGGCTGCAGGGCTACAGGGTGGAGGCCATGCCCCTGGCGGGAGACCTTGCCATTGCCCAGGGAAAGAAGTATGTCCATAACGACATGTGTTTCCCCGCCCAGATCAATATAGGAGAGTTCCTGGCGGTGATGGCCGAAGGGAAGTACCACCCCGACAACGTGGCCCTGGCCCTGGCCAAGGCCCAGTGCGACTGCCGTCTGGCCCACTATGCCATGATGGCCCGTCAGGCCCTGGATGATGCGGGTTATCCCCAGGTGCCCATCATCACCACCGACAAGGATACAAAAAACATGCACCCCGGGTTCACAATGAACGCCTTCTTTGAGCTCAGGATGCTCTGGGGACTGATCATGGCGGATATTCTGGAGGATCTGAGACGGAAAATCCGTCCCTATGAGGCGGTTCCGGGGAGTACGGACGAACTTTTTGAAAATTCGATCCGGAACATCTGCGCCGGTTTCCACAAGAGCATGGGCGCCGCCAAAAAAGCCTTCAGAGACGCGCTGCAGGATTTTAAGGAGATCTCCTACGACAGATCGGTCCGCAAACCCCGGGTTTTTATGATCGGAGAGTTTCTTCTGAACTTCCATCCCGGTTCGAACAATCATATCGAAAACTATCTGGAGAAGAACGGCATGGAGGTCATCATGCCCAACCTCTTCAACAACATGCACCGGGAGTACCTGCTGGAGCAGGACCAGAGGCGCCACTACCACGTGAGCTTCTCCTTCCTGCAGGGACTCATGACGGATATCTCTGAAAAATACATCCGCTCCGTTCTGAAGTACTGCGAAAAGGCGGTGGCGGACCATCCCCTCTGGGAGGAAACCGTACCCCTGAGGGTGATTGCCGACCGGTCCCAGCACATCGTGGACAGAACCTTCACCTCCGGCGAAGGCTGGATGATACCCGGCGAGATCCTCCATCAGGCGGATCACGGCGTTCACTCCTTTCTGATCCTCCAGCCCTTCGGGTGTCTGCCCAACCATGTGACGGGTCGGGGGCTGGTCAAGAAAATCAAGAAGGAGCACCCCCATATTCAGGTGCTCGCCCTGGACTATGATCCGGATACGAGCTTCGCCAATGTGGAGAACCGGCTTCAGATGCTGATCATCAATGCCCGGGAGAGGGAAAAACTTGTCAGTCAGGTGCAGGAATCTGTCTGACAGATCCGCGCCGGGAGTGTTCAGATCTGCACGGTTCTGACATAATGGGCCGACGCGAGGTTGCATTTGAAATCGGTACTTAAAAAAAACCTGACTCTCGGCATTCCGCTGCTCTTCGGACAGCTGACATTTTTCTTCCAGCAGATAGCCGACTCCGCCATGATGGGCCATTTCGGCGGGAACAGTCTGGATCTGGCGGCCATCGGCATTGCCGGTCTCTTCACCTGGATACTGAACACCTTTCTCTGGCCCCTCTCTTCAGGAGTGCAGGCCATTGCGGCCCGCCGCTTCGGCAGACAGGACCATGAAAACGAAACCAGCCGTTTCTACACGGGTGAAGTCCTTGATAACGGGATTCTGACCGCCCTCTATGCAGCCGTACTCTCTCTGGGTGTCAGTTTCACGGCGCCTTTATTTCTGGGCCGGTTCATCAGTTCCTCGGAAATTGTGGAACTGGCGCTGGAATACATCAGAGTCATGAGGTTCATCCTCATCCCGTCGGGTATGTACTTCATCCTTCAGGGATTTTTCGGAGCGGTCAACAAAACCGGCTATATCATGAGGTCGGCCCTGATCAGCAATCTGCTCAATATCCTCCTCAACTGGATCTTTATCTTCGGTAAACTGGGTTTCCCAGCCATGGGTATCCGCGGCGCCGCTCTGGGATCGGCCCTGTCCACACTGATCGCCTTTTTTTATCTGGTGGGAATCGTCTATGTCAAAGGGTATAAAAAGCAGTACCGCCTCTTCCACTTTGATCATTTCCTGCCCGAGATGCAGAAGGATATCGTGAATGTGGCCCTTCCGCCGGGGATTCAGAATGTCATCGCTCTTTCAATTTTCATGATCTATCAGACTATCATAGAGAAGTACTCCACCGTCTATCTGGCTGCAACCCACAGCATCTTCTCCTTTTTCAGGCTGAACAAAACCGTCATCGGCGGCTTTGCGCGGGCTGCCGCGATTCAGGTCGGCAATGCGCTGGGACGGGGAGACCGGGAAGAGGCGGACAAGATCATGAAGGTCAACGGGATGATCGCCTTTGCCGTCGCTCTTGTGGTTGCAGCCGGTACTTTTATATTCAGAAACGGTATAGCTAACCTGTTTTCAAGCTCACCCGGGACGGTGGAAGCCATCGCCCGGGCTCTGGTCTTCTTTCTCCCCTTCTTTTTTATCGAAGCCCTGGGTTACTGTTTTGAAATGGTTTTCAACAGCAACGGTTACGGCAAATGGGTTCTCTTCAGCGAATCCTTTACCAATTTTACATTTATCCTGGGCACCACTCTGGTGGCCAGGCATTTCTTTCCCGAGGACATCCGATATGCCTGGTTCAGCTTCGGCCTTTATCAGATCGTTCACGCCTCACTGATGATTACGGGATACTTACGAAAAAAATGGCTCTTTACGGAAGTCGACAGGACGGCAGCATGACAAATCACTATCTGGACAGCGACAGCAAACTCAAATCCTACATCTCCTCACTTCGGGAGAGGGGGATTGAACGGATCGCCCTGGACCTGGAAGGAGAATACAACCTTCACTGCTACGGCGAGCATCTCTGCCTGATCCAGGTCTTCGACGGACAGGAGTTCGGTCTCATTGATCCCTTCAAGGTCAGGATTTCACTGATCCGGGACCTGCTGGAAGATCCGAATATCTCCAAAATCATGTACGACTGTTCGGGAGACCGGACCCTTCTGTACCGGAAATACGGTATAGCCGTCAAAGCCATCGAAGACCTGTTCCCGGCTGCGGAGCTGCTTGATCTTGAAAAGAGAAATCTGAGTTATGTTCTGACCCGTTTTCTGAAGGTGGAACCCAAGGCGAAGAAGAAATTTCAGCAGTACAACTGGATGAGACGTCCCATCGACCCTGAAGCCCTGGATTATGCCCTGGATGATGTCAGGTACCTTTTTGAACTGAAAACTTCACTGCTGGCGGAGGTCGCCGCAGCCGGACAACTTGACGAATACGAAAAGAGAAATGCCGATGTTCAGACCAGAGAGATCTCCCTGGATCCGACTCCGGGACTGTTCAAGAAGAACAGATTCAGGAATCTGCCTGTAAAGTGTCAGAATCTCATGAAAGAGTTTTTTGAAATACGGGAAGGATATGCGGAACGCCTTGATATGCCTCCCAATTCGGTCGTCTCCAATGAACATCTCTTCAGTCTGGCACAGGGAAAGATGAATCCGGGGGATCTGACTTTTGCAAGAAGAGTCCCTTCCTCCGCCGCATCCCGGCTGATCGAGGAGTTCAGAACAGCCAAAAAACAGTCTGTACAGGAATCCTGACACCGGTTTGAGGGATTTTTCCTGTTGATTTATCTGTCCCGGGACGCAAAAAGTGCGAATTTCTGTGTGAAATCGGCTGAATTATCTGACCGGACGCGCGGGGGACTGTACATTTTACGGCTCCGATGGTAATGTCTGCCTTCACATCAGAGAAATTCCGGTCGGAGAAAATAATCAAAAAAACTACATTGCCTGGACTGGAGCATTTAGATGCGGGCGTGTTCAGGAGATCTATATGACATTCACTCAACTGGGGCTGAGAGAAGAAATTCTCAAAGCCGTCAAGGAAAAGGGTTATCGGGAAACGACACCCATTCAGGCACAGGCCATTCCGGCGATCAAAGAAAACCGTGACGTTCTGGGAGGTGCTCAGACCGGTACGGGTAAAACCGCAGCCTTTGCACTGCCTCTGCTGGACAGACTCAGCACAGCAGTCAAATCGGGCAGGTCCCCCAGGGTTCTGGTTCTGACCCCCACAAGAGAACTGGCCGAGCAGGTGGGAGAGAGTTTCCGCAATTACGGGAAATACCTCCCCTTGAAAACCACGACCGTGTACGGCGGTGTCAAAATCAACCCGCAGATCGGTGTGATCCGAAAGGGTGTGGACATCCTTGTCGCCACTCCCGGCCGGCTTCTGGACCATCTGAGCCAGAAAACAGTCAGTCTGTCCGCCGTGGAGACACTCGTTCTGGATGAAGCGGACAGGATGCTGGACATGGGTTTTATCCATGATATCAAGAGAATCCTGAAGCAGCTTCCCGGTGAGAGACAGAATCTGCTTTTTTCGGCTACCTACAGCAACGATATCAGAAAGCTTTCCGAGGGTATTCTGAAAGATCCCGTATCCGTGGAAGTGGCTCAGAGAAATACGGCCGCCGAAATGGTGGAACAGTCGGTCTACAAAATCGACAAGAAGCAGAAACGCTATCTCCTGGCTCATCTGATCAGGGAGGAATCCTGGTTTCAGGTACTCGTTTTTGTCCGGACCAAACACGGAGCCAACCGGCTGGCCAAACAGCTCACAAAAGACGGCATTCAGGCGACGGCCATCCATGGCGACAAGAGTCAGAATGCCAGGCTCCGGGCCCTGGACAGCTTTAAAAAAGGGTCTCTTCATGCCCTGATCGCCACCGATGTGGCCGCCCGGGGAATACACCTGGAAGGACTGAGCCATGTGGTGAATTTCGACCTTCCCCAGCAGCCCGAGGATTATGTCCACAGAATCGGCCGTACCGGCCGGGCCGGAAAATCGGGAGCTGCCGTTTCCTTTGTCTCCTCCGACGAAAAAGCCATGCTTCAGAGAATCGAAAAACTTCTGGGTAAGAGCATTCCCGTCAGCAGATCTCAAAGTTTTATTCCCGTAGAACTGGAAGAACCCGCACCTGGTTTCCGTCAGGCAGGCGGAGAGGGAAGAGAGGAGGGGAGACAGCGCGGCTACAGGGGTCATTCCTCCTCGGGTTTTCCCGGGAGCAGAAGGCCCGGCACCCGGTCAAGATAATACAAAAACTGCTTAATTTTTCCCAATGAACCTCTCTCCGACAGTGATATGATTGCTGTGAGAGAGGTCTGAATGAGAACTTATTGCATTGCCTGCGGCGTATTCAGAAAAGATCTGGAGCAGATTCTTCCCACCCTACAGGACAAGCCTGAAATCCGGTATCTGGAGGGAGGGCTCCATGCGGAGCCTGACCTCTTAAGGAAGGAACTTCAGACCGCCATCGATGCCGTTCCCCCCGGATATGACCGCATTGTCCTCCTCTACGGGGTCTGCGGCAAGGGGATCGTCGGTCTCCATTCCCTCAAATATCCCATGGTCATACCCAGGGTTCATGACTGCATCAGTCTCTTTCTGGGGGGAACAAGAGAGTACAGAAAACAGTTCTCCCATAAACCGGGAACATACTACATCTCTCCCGGCTGGTATGAGGAACAGGTTCAGCCCCGGGGAAAACAGAAAAAGGTTCATCTTCCCAAGGAGTATGTGGATACTCTGGACCGCAAGGTTCTCAAAAAGCGGTTCGGCCGTGAGAACTCGGATGCGGTTAAAGACTTTTTCGATGCGTGGAAGAAGAACTACTCCCGGGCCGTGTTTATCGATACCGGCAGCGGAGACAACAGCAAGTATGCCGATTATGCCCGTTCCATGGCCGATGAAAACAACTGGGAGTACCAGCGCCTCGAAGGATCTCAGAAACTCATCCTCCAGTGCTTCTCCGAACATCCCGAGCAGGGCCCTGACGATGTCCTTCTTGTGCCTCCCGGTCATGAAGTCATCTTCGATTCCCCCTCGGGACTGATTCAGTTTGCCTCTTCGGCGGATGACCCGCAGGCTCACAGCGTCAGAACCGTCATTATGGAAGGAACCGGGAGTTCCGGACCGGATGAAGACAGGCCGTCGGCTGCCGTGGGACTGGGAATCGATGCGGGAGGAACCTATACGGATGCGGTGCTCTTCGACTATAAGAGCCGCACTGTCATGGCCAGGTCCAAATCCTTTACAACAAAATGGAAGTACTCTGAAGGGATTATGAAGGCTGTCCGGCAGCTTCCGGCAGAACTGCTGGAGAAAGTCGATCAGGTAGCCCTCTCTACAACCCTCGTCACCAATGCCATCGTAGAATCCAATCTCTACCCTGTGGGTCTTTTTCTCATGCCTCCGGGAAGCGCTCTGCCGGAAAAAGTCAGTCACTCTCCCTCATCGGTCATCAAGGGAAGAATGACGATTGAAGGTGTGACGGCAGAGGAGATAGATTCTGAAGAGATCCGGGTAAAAGCCCGGGAGATGATTTCGAAAAACGGTGTCAAAGCCTTCGCCGTGTCGGGATACGGCGCTTCGGTCAACCCGGCCCTGGAACTGGCCGTCAAGTCGGTGCTCCGCGAAGCTACGGGGCTGAATGTCTGCTGCGGTCATGAATTATCGGGAACCCTGAATTTCTACGTCCGTGCCCATACGGCGGTTCTGAATGCCGGGGTCATCCCCATTATGGAAGAGTTTCTCGATGAGATGAAGAAGGCGCTCGCCGAGGTTTCCATCCATGTTCCCTCCCTGGTGGTCAAAGGGGACGGTTCGGTGATGACGGGTGAGTATGCCAGCGAGTTTCCCGTACAGACCGCCCTTTCCGGACCAGCTGCCAGTATGGCGGGAGCCCGGTTTCTGACGGGATACGGGGATGCGCTTGTCGTCGACGTGGGCGGAACCACTTCGGATATCGGATTTCTGGAGGAAGGAGACGTGCGGGTATGCGACGAGGGGGCCAGCATCGGTTCCTGGAGAACCCACGTCAAGGCGGTGGACATGCTAACCACCGGTCTGGGAGGAGACAGCTCTGTTCTCTTCAGCAGACGGGAATGGACCGTCGGTCCGGAGAGAATCACTCCCTTCTGCTGGCTGAATTCGGTTCATAAGCTGGAAGATAAACTGATACAGGCTGAATCTGCCTCCCCCGGAGATTCGACCCGGCCGCTCCAGTGGCTCTACAGAACAGGAAAGATGCCGGATTTTCCTCTGACAAGGCAGGAGCAGGAGATCATGTCACTTCTGGAGAAAGGCCCCGATATGATCATGAACCTCAGTGCCGGACTGACTCACGGTGTCTGGAAGCTTCTGAAAACGGAACGGCTTGAAAAATCATACTGTATCCAGAGGGCCGGTCTGACGCCCACGGATCTCTATCATCTTCAGGGAACCATGAATCTCTGGCCTGGTGAAGGAATCAGCCGTTATTTCCATCTGAATCTGACCCTTCAGAGCCTGACTCCCCCCGAGGTTATCAAACAGCTGATGAGGCTGATCAGTCACAAGCTGGGACGGTCCATACTGGAGAGGATCTTTCCGGGCTCCTCATCCGCCCCCGAGGTCTTTCTGCCCATACTGGAAAAGGGCAACTCCTTTCTGGAGCTCACTCCGGTTCTGAAAACCCCGGTCGTGGGACTGGGAGCTCCCGCTAAACTGGTTCTCAGCGATGCGGTAAAATTACTGGGAGGAGAGCTGATTCTGCCGGAGAACGGAGATGTGGCCAACGCCGTCGGGGCGGTGACGAGCAAGGTCATGATCAGCGACAGCGCCCAGATCGTTCCCACTTCGGAAGGGATGTACAGAATCCTGGGGATGGAAGGATACCGTGATTTTGATACCCTGAAAGAGGCAGAAGAAGCCTGCCTGCAGGGTCTGGCGGTCCGGATGAGGCAGAGCGGGCTCAAAGCGGGTACATCGGAGCAGACCGTCAGAGTGACGATTGAGGATACGACGGCAGAATCGGCCCAGGGAGACACACTGTTTCTGAAGAGAACCTTCACATCCCTGCTCAAGGGTGATCCGGACAGAATCTTTTAGAGACTCTACTTCTTTCCGATCCGTCCCATATGGGTATCATGAAAACCGGTCTTATGCTTCAAGCCGTAGCCGAAGACCCTGTCCATGGTGGAGTGGGCAAAGAGCATAAGACCCATCAGAGCCATGAGAGGACGGTTCAGTAGAACGCCGCAGATGTAGAGGATCAGGGCAATCCCCCGGTGATGAATAAAATTGTAAAGATAGGAACCCGCCTCGGGG
>QKJO01000028.1 GCA_003249275.1 Spirochaetaceae bacterium | reverse complement strand
CATGCCTCCGTGCCATCCCGCGATGCCGCAGCCCCCCAGAACGGTCTCCTTGAGACCGGTCCACTGTTCCTTGCTGATCTCGCTCATGGTCCAGACGGGAACGATCAGATCCAGGGAGGACATGAGAGCCTTATCTGTATAAGGCTCCAGTGAATCGGTGAAGACCACATCATAATCCAGGTCTTTCAGTATTTTCTCAAAGATGCGGGCGCAGGCTTCCGGTTCATGTCCGTCCCAGCCGCCCCATGTGATCAGTGCTTTTTTCATGGTATAGATCTCCTGTTATTTATTTTACAGCTCCGGTTTGACACCGAAGGGAAGGGGTGCGGGTCTGCCGGGAGATGAGGCGACTGCGGCGGCAGCTCCGGTCTCTGCCGAATCTTCAAAGGCCAGCATAACATCCAGAACATGGGAAGCCAGCTCCCCCGATGCCCGGTGGGGGCGGTTTTCAAGGATCCCCGATGCCATATCGGCCAGACCGATGCCCCGGCTGTTCATTGCATAGGGAGAGATATACAGGGGAATCTCCATCGCCTCCCGTTCGCCTCTGCGGAAAAGCTTCACCGGACCGCCGAATGTGTTGGGGTCCGGAACCAGAAGGCTCCCCTCGGTTCCGTGGATTTCTATCCGGGGAACCTCGCTTCCGAAGACATCGAAACTCATGACCATCAGGCCAGTCGCTCCGCAGCGGAACTCCATCAGCCCCTTGTAATCGGTCCAGGTGTTGACGTTTATAACCCGTCCTCTGGTGGCTTCGGCTGTGCACACCCTCTGATCAAAGGCCTTTCCCGTCCTGCCGTAGACCGAGGAGACAGGTCCCAGAAGGCTGACAAGGGCGGTCAGATAATAAGGACCCATATCCAGCATGGGTCCGCCGCCCGGCTGGTAGTAGAACTCGGGACCGGGGTGCCAGCGTTCATGTCCGGGACAGACCATAAAGGCGTAGGCGGAGTGGGGAGTTCCGATCATCCCCTCGTCGATGAGTTTTCGGCAGGTCTGGAGCCCCGCTCCCAGGAAGGTATCGGGAGCGCAGCCGGTCCTCAGACCCGACTGTTCCGCCAGTTTCAGAACCGATGCAGCGTCCTTCCTGTTCAGAGCGAAGGGTTTTTCACAGTAGACATGCTTTCCCCGCTCCAGGACCTGAAGATTGATCCCGGCGTGGTGGGGAGGAGTGGTCAGATTCAGGATGATGTCTATATCATCCCTCTCCAGCAATTCTTCGGTCTGATAGACAGGCACACCGTAACCGTCCCGTTTAGCCTCCGCTCTGGAACGGTCCAGGTCGCTGCAGCCGGTGATTTCAAGCTGTCCGAAGAGGCCTGTTATATTCTTGAAATAGATGTCGCTGATATTTCCGCATCCGATGATCCCCACCCTTAAAACATCTCTTTCCATCCTGTCCTCCCCGCAATAACCGTCCGGCATCCTGTGACTTTTTTCTCAGAATACCAGCTCTCATATTCAAAATAAATGGACTAAATTGGAAAGACATGGATAAAATTACCATATGAAGTTGTTTGAACAGGACCAGTTCCACCACCTCGAATCCTCTCCCCGGACCTTCCCCGGCGGGCAGGAGATTCAATCGGTCGGCTATATCCGTTCCAAGAGAGAGTGGATCAGGCACAGCTTCAGGACGATCAACTTCTCCTTCATCCTGTCGGGAAAGGGTTTTTACAGCGACAGGGGAATTCTGAGGCCTGTACAGGCTCCCGCCGTCATCACCCAGACTCCCGGTACGGCCATGAACTACGGTCCCGAGGGGGAGTGGGAGGAATTGTTTCTGATTTTTCCAGCCCGCTGCTGCCTGTGGTTTGAGCAAAGAGGCTTCCTCCCTTCTTCTCTTTGGCCGATCCACAACCCGGGTGTGATCATTGCCGGAATCAGAGAACTGATATCCCTTATCGGCCGCCTGAATGAGGGAGTCATTCCCGACCAGATCGATCTGGAAGTTCAGAGGCTGATCATGGAATCCCTTCTGGAACCGGCCGGTCCCAGGGATACGCCCCTTCAGCTGTTTATAAGAAACATCCATACGGCGATGGAAAGAGACTGTTCCGGCCATTTTGATTTTCATGCCCTTGCGGAGGAGGCGGGATTCAGCTCCTCCAGCTTCCGCCGGACATGGGAGGACCTGTATACCCTTCCTCCCGGTCAGGTACTTATCGAAATAAGAATGAGAGCCGCCTGCCGGATGCTTGCCGAATCTGACTGTCCCGTCAAGGAAATCGCGTCAGTACTGGGGTACGGTGATCCTCTGTATTTCTCCAGACTCTTCCGCAGAAAATGCGGTGAGGCGCCTGGTGAATACAGAAAAAGAACCCGGTATCCCTATTTCGGTTCTAACCGTTCCTTCCCTTGAAACCGGATTTAACCAAACCTATAATGAAAGAAAATTACCCCTCCAGGAGGTCGGATATGTCAGCCATTGTTATTAAAAAGAGTCCTGAGCAGGGATGCGGTCAGATCTGATCCCGTCCGAAAGGAAGACAGGACTCCCTTGATAATCATCAAATCAACAGGAGAAAACCTTTGGATCATAATTCAAACAAACTGGAAGACTGGGGATGGAACGACGGGTGGCAGGAACTCTTTGCCCCCTATGAATCCCTGGACTTCATCAGCGGACGGGTCATCAGAGAGGCCCGCCATAACTACACAATCGCCACTGCTTCTGGAATCCTGAACTGCGAGGTATCCGGCAGCTTTCAGTACAAGGCGGCAGGCCCGGAAGACTATCCCGTGACGGGCGACTGGTGTGCTCTCAGGCCCGCCGATGCGGGCAGAGGAATCATCGAAGCCGTCCTTCCCCGGAAGACCGCCTTTTCAAGACAGACCGCCGGAAACAGGAGCGACCAACAGGTACTGGCGGCCAATATCGACAGAATCGGACTGGTTTTTGCGATCGACGGAGGCCGGAATTTCACGACCGGGGGACTGGAACGGTATCTGACCCTGACACGTCACTCGGGCGCCGAACCCGTTGTCCTCCTCAACAAAGCCGATCTCTGCTCACAGGAAGAGCAGGAATCCGCTCTGGTGAAAGCTGAGGCGGCGGCGCCGGGTTGCCCCGTCTATCTCATCAGCGCTCTCACCGGCCGGGGGCTCGACCTCTTTACGACCGGCAGCGGAAGAACAATTGCTCTTTTGGGTCCTTCGGGTGTGGGCAAGTCCACACTGATCAACACCCTCTCGGGGGAGGAACTCCAGGCGACAAGGGCCCAGAGAGAGAGCGACAAGAGGGGGCGTCATACAACAACTCACCGTCAGATGTTCCGGCTGCCCTCGGGAGCCCTCTTCATCGACACCCCGGGAATGAAGGAACTTCAGCTCTGGGGCAGTGCTGAGGATGTAGAGGATGCGTTCAGTGAGATTGCCGAACTGGCCGGAGACTGCCGGTTTGCCGACTGTTCCCATACGGGAGAACCGGGATGCGCCGTGACGGCTGCACTGGGTACGGGAGAGCTCGATGAAAGGCGTTTTGCCAATTACCTTAAGCTGAAACGGGAGATGAACTTCCTGGAACGCCGGCAGAACGAACAGGCGGCCCGTACTGAAAGAGAAAAGTGGAAGAGCATCGCCAAACTTCAGAAGGAACTGAAGAAGAACAGGTAAACCCGTTACTGCCCCCTTTTCCATTAGATCAAAGACCTCCGGGAGAACCTTCTCCGGAGGTCTTTTTTATTCCCGACAATTCTCATCATCTATTAACATTGACTCTTCAAAAATGAAAAGCTAACATGATGAACGAACGATACTACCGGCAGAAACAACAGGAGAAGCAATGATTTCGAATATAATCTCCGACCTGGCAGTGAACATGTCTTTGCTGATCTCTCTTGTTTTTATTCAGAATCTTGTCAGATTCTCCGGAGGAAAGACGGACCGTCTCAAATTTCTGGTCCAGGGATTTTTTGTCGGACTGACAAGTATCATCCTCATGAACAACAGCTTCGAGGCCATTCCCGGTCTTATTTTTGATACGAGAACGATCCTGCTGAGCGTATCAGGACTTCTTCTGGGCATAGTGCCGACTGTTCTGGGAGCCTTGATGGCCGGGGCCTTCAGAATATGGATCGGAGGCGTCGGCATGATCGCCGGAGTCCTTTCGGTAGTTCTGTCGGCTGGCATTGGTACTGCCGCAGGGGTTTACTTCAAATCCTCGGTCAGAGGCTGGGGATGGAGAAACATCTACCTGTTCAGCGTCGCCTTGCATACAATCATTATTCTTGTCTTTTATATTTTTGTCCCCGATCCCATGAATTTTACTGTTATTAAAAACATGATCATCCCTTATATCATCGTTTATCCCTTCATATCCGGCATTCTGGGAAGGATCATCATCAGTCAGAGGGAAATCGCCGAATCCCAGGAAAGGCTCAGGGTGGATTACGATCTCCATAGAAGTCTGTTTTTCGACAACGATTCCATCATGCTCCTTCTCGACCCGGAAACCGGAAATGTGGCGGACGCCAATGCCGCCGCCCTAGAATTTTACGGCTGGCCGAGAAATATACTGATCGGCAAGAATATCAGTGAAATCAATACATCGGCAGACCAGGAAATCAAAGACAACATGGCAAAAGTCAAAAGCGGTGAATTGAGAACTCTGCTATCGGGTCACAGAAGGGCGGACGGCAGCGAAAGGGATGTGGAAATCCATACAAATTATATCACTTCAAAGGGTAAGCGCTACATTTTTTCAATTGTTCATGACATCACAGAACGTCTGGAAGCGGAAAGGAAACTGCTGAAAAGCGAGTTCAAGCTCAACAGAGCGGAGATCATATCCCGGCTGGGAAACTGGGAACTGGATCTCAACAAAAGGGTCTTTACCTCATCTCCCGGGGCGGCCAATATTTACGGCGTCAGTCCGGAGAACCTGGATATGACCCTGATACAGAGCATTCCCCTCCCGGAAGAGCGGGAGAGAATGGACAAAGCCCTCAACGACCTGATCACCGGTGTTGCCCCCTACGAGCTGACCTTCCGGATCAGAAGGCCTTCCGATTCACAGATTGCCTGGATTCACTCCGTTGCAGAGTATGACAGGAAGACCAATTCGGTCTTCGGCGTCATCCATGACATTACCGAATTCAAGCAGGCGGAAGAGCAGATTCTTCAGGAAAAGGAGAGACTGGATGTTACACTGCACAGCATCGGCGACGGCGTCATAACGACCGACAGTGAAGGACTCGTCCAGCTGATGAACCCGATTGCCGAAAAGCTGACGGGCTGGACCATCTCCGACGCAGCAGGGAAGCCTCTTCCGGTTGTCTTCAACATTGTGGATGAGTATACAAGACTGCAGTGCACCAATCCTGTGGATATGGTGCTGAAAACAGGCGGCATCGTCGAGCTTGCCAACCATACAATGCTCCTCGCGAAAGACAGCCGGGAGCTGATCATCGCCGACAGCGGCGCCCCCATCAAGGACAGAGAGGGAAACATCATCGGGACCATTCTGGTCTTCCGGGATACGACGGAAAAACAGATGCTCCACGACCGGCTGATGAGAGCCGAAAGGCTGGAATCCCTGGGCGTACTGGCCGGCGGCATCGCTCACGACTTCAACAATCTGCTGGCCGGAATTTTCGGTTATCTCGAAATGGCCGGGATGGAGAACAAGGACAAGGTCGTGGGCGATTATCTGCAGGGGGCACAGCAGGTTTACAAACGGACAGTGGATCTGACCCGGCAGCTTCTGACCTTTTCCAAAGGGAATATGCCCAACAGAAAAGCGGAGGATCTGGCCTCCCTCATCCGTGACTCGGTCAATTTCTCCCTCAGCGGTTCCTTTGTGACAAGTGACATAAAGATTGATGAAGATCTCAGAACCTGCAGTTTCGACCGGAGCCAGATCGGACAGGTTCTGGACAACCTGCTGATCAACGCCACCCAGGCCATGCCGGAGGGAGGAACCATCTATGTCAGTGCGGAAAACATGACACTGACTTCAACTTCGGCTCATGCCCTGCCTGTGGGAGAGTATGTCCGTGTCTCCATCAGAGATACGGGCTGCGGAATTCCCAAGGAAATACTGCCCCGCATTTTCGACCCCTTCTACACGACCAAAGAACTGGGAAGCGGTCTCGGCCTGGCCACCTGTTACTCCATCCTGGACAAGCATGACGGAGCCATCGATGTTCAGAGCGATACTTCGGGAACCACGTTCCGTTTTTATCTTCCCGCCATACCCGACAGAAGGAAGGATGAAGACAGCAGAAAGGACAGCGGATTCAAATCCTCCGGGAATATCCTCGTCATGGACGATGAGCCCTATCTGCGCCAGATCATCGGCCACATGCTCTCCTCCATCGGCTTCAAGGCTGCCACCGCCAGAGACGGAAATGAACTGCTCTCCATTCTGGAGAGAGGGGACAATGAAGGAGTCAGCTACACGGCGGCCATCCTCGATCTGACAATTCCCGGAGGAATGGGCGGCCTGGAAACCCTCAAACAGATCCGCCGGAGAGGCTATAAATTTCCCGTTTTTGCGGCCAGCGGCTATTCGGAAGATCCCGTCATTGCCTCACCGGAGCAATTCGGTTTTGCCGGAAGTCTCTCCAAGCCCTTTCAGGGCAGGGATATTGCCGATATGCTGAGCCGTCATCTGAAGGAGTAACGCTATGACTGTCATGGAAGAGATTCAAAGCATACTGTCCCGGGAAGCGGACAGCGAAAAGGATGAAACACCCCGGCTGCTTCCCTTTTTTCTGGAGGGCGGCGAACCAAGGCCCTGTGTAATCGTCCTTCCGGGCGGAGGGTACGGATTTACATCACCCAGAGAGGCGGAACCTATCGCCCGGGCCTACAACAGTTACGGTTATCATGTGACCGTACTCCACTACCGGGTAGCACCTCACCGCCACCCTGCGCCCCTCCTGGACGCTTCCAACACCCTGGCACTGATCAGAAAAAATGCGGAGAAACTTGCCGTGGATCCTCAGAAAATTGTCGTCTGCGGATTTTCTGCGGGAGGACATCTGACGGCCAGCCTGGGCGTTCACTGGAACAAACCTTATCTTCGGAACGGAATCTGCGATGCACCGGGACTGAACCGGCCCGACGGGCTGATCCTCTCCTACCCCGTCATAACCTCGGGTGAGTACGCCCACCGGGGTTCTTTCGAAAACCTGCTGGGACCCGATGCCTCCCCCGATGCACTGGAAGAGATGAGCCTCGAAAAACAGGCCGGCAGCCAGGTGCCGCCGGTATTCCTCTGGCACACACTGGACGATGCCTCGGTTCCTGTCGAAAACTCACTCCTGCTGGCCGGTGCTCTGAGAAAGGCAGGCATCCCTCTGGAACTTCATATCTTCCCCGAAGGTCCTCACGGAATCTCCCTGGCCACTGCCGAAACCGATGAAACCGGCAACGGCAGTATGACGGATTCCCATGTGGCCCGGTGGATGGAGCTGAGCGCCCGGTGGGTGAAGAAATTTATCTGACAGACCAGTGCTGAAAGAAGGCCTTTAAAGTATAGAACGCCAGTTTTCTGTGGGACTTGTCCGCCGAGAGAAGTCCCTTCAGATTGTATCCCTGCTGCAGTCTGTTGCACCTGACGGGAGTTCTGAAGTCATAGAGAATCCAGGGTGAAATTCCTGCAATCCAGGACTGAGCCTCTATGCAGCGGATCTGTTCCTCGTAGGCCCGCTCCTGATATTCCTCTGTGAACATTTCATTTCTGCCGCCGTGATGGCCGGCCCTGGCTCCTGCACCGAACTCGGTGATGATAACGGGTTTCCCGGGATGGGAGTTGTTGAAAAATCCCTCCAGCAGTTCGAAGTGGGGATTATACCAGCCGAAGTACTCATTGATCCCTATGATGTCAAGCTTCGCGGCCAGACGGTCATCAATCATCATCTTTTTCTGGTCCCACAGGCAGGCGGCAGAGACCGCCCGTGTATCATCAAGCTCTCTGGCCAGATCTGCCAGTCCCCCCATAAAGGCAAGCCGGTCATCGGTATCGGGATTTTCATTTCCTACAGACCAGATGATAACACTGGGTCTGTTGTAGTCACGTCTGATCAGCTCCGTCAGCTGCTGGCGGCCGTTTCTGATGGTTTCCTCGTTCTCAAAACGGATGGCCCAGTAGACGGGAATCTCCTCCCAGAGCAAAAGTCCCACTTCATCAGCGATTCTGGCCGCCAATTCCGTATGGGGATAGTGAGCCAGACGGACAAAGTTCCCCCCCAGCTCCCTGACCAGGCTGAAATTTTCCCTGATTTCCTCTTCCGTCAGGGACTTTCCGTTGAGAACCGACTCTTCATGACAGGAAATTCCCTTCAGTTTGATGGATTTACCGTTCAGCCTGACCTGTGTACCCTCAACCCGGATTTCCCGGAACCCCGTTCTTTCCCTGATGCTGTCAGGCCCGGCAGTGACAAAAACATCATAGAGCCCTGGGTTTTCCGGACTCCAGAGTTCAGGGGCGGCTTCAAATCCGATCAGGCCTTTTCCGTCCTTCAGCGGGATGGACTTTTCGATGTTCAGACCCGGAATTGTCAGTTCCGCCGCAGCCGGGGCCGAACCATCAACCCGCAGTTCCGCCCTGATCCTGCCGAATCCGCTTCCCGGGACAAGGGCGATTCTGAATTCCCTGATATAGGTGTCCGGAAGTCTGAAGAGTTCCACAGAGCGGTACAGCCCGCCGTAGTTGTACCAGTCGGTGAAGATCGTCGGAATCCGCTCCGCAGTCCGGGTGTTGTTGACGCAGATGACGATCCTGTTCTCTTCCCTGAGGGAGCCTGTCACATCCATATAGAAAGGGGTATCCCCTCCCTCGTGATAACCAAGATAATCTCCGTTCAGGAAGACCATGGCGTTATGATATGCGGCACCGACCTTGAGAATGACTTTTCCCGATGAAAGTACCTCGTATTTGAAGGTTCTCGTATAGACCATGGAACCCTCGTAGAGTTTGTACTGTTCCTGCTGGGTAT
>QKJO01000129.1 GCA_003249275.1 Spirochaetaceae bacterium | reverse complement strand
GGAGGATTCCAGGGACAGCGATCCTGGACCGACCACTATCCCAACGGCGACTTCCTCGAAACCATCCTCAACACCTCCTTCGACTGGAACGGCATCAGGGAAGCCTTTGTCTTCGCTACCGAGAATGACTACCTGAACGGCATCTCCATGCTCTTCGGACACCTTCTGACCAACACAGCACAGATCTTCAGCGATGTGAGAACCTTCTGGAGTCCCCAGGCCATCGAAAGAGTGACCGGCTGGAAGCCCGAAGGACTGGCCAAAGACGGTTTTATCCACCTCATCAACTCCGGTTCCACCACTCTGGACGGTGCCGGACAGATGGCCTACAAGGACGGCAAACCCGTTATGAAACCCTTCTGGGACATCACTCCCGAAGATGTTGAAAAGACCCTGAAAGCCACGGAATTCTGCGTGGGCGACGGCGGATACTTCAGAGGCGGCGGTTACTCCACCGACTTCCTGACAAAGGGCGGCATGCCCTGTACCATGGTCCGTCTCAACTACGTCAAAGGCCAGGGACCCGTTCTTCAGCTGGCCGAGGGCTGGACTGTGGACATTCCCGAAGAAGTTCACAACACCCTGGACGTCAGAACCAACCAGACCTGGCCCACAACATGGTTTGTACCCCGGACTACCGGAGCAGGCTCCTTTAAGGATGTCTATACGGTTATGGCCAAATGGGGCGCCAACCACGGAGCCGTCAGCTACGGTCACATCGGTCAGGACCTGATCACCCTCTGCTCCATGCTCCGCATCCCCGTGTGCATGCACAATGTGGAAGGCGATACCTTCAGACCCAGTGCCTGGGGATCATTCGGAATGGATGAGGAAGGGGCCGACTACAGAGCCTGCAAGAACTTCGGACCTATCTACGGTTAATTGTTCATTCTGAATTCGGATATTCAATTGTAAACCAGGGTACAGTTCCTTTCCCTGAAAGGAACTGTACCCTTTTTCTCTTTATTGACATTGATTCCGCATCGTTGCATATTGGTTGTATGAATCAGGACACTCTGGTCTCCATTAACTCCCGTATAGATGAAACATATCTCTGTTTTTACAAATCTCTGATCGAAGCGGAATCTCTGGCCAACGAGTGTATGGATGAATCGGAGAATCAGGATTATACCGAAGGGATCATCAACTCCCGTATTCTTCTGACGGTCCTGGAAGTCTATAAAGGGAACGGCGATCTGGTGCGGGACAGGCTGTCCAGGCTGGAAGAGGAGCTGGGACACGGCGCGACAGATAACTCCATGATGAGACTGGCCCACGCCCGAGGGCTCTACTTTATGCAGGACGGTGTTTACCGCGACTCCTTCGACTCCTTTGTGCGGTCAGGCAATCTGGCGGCCCGGCTTGGGAACAAGCTTTTTCAGGCTTTGAGCGCCAACGGCAAGGGTGTGATCAAACTGGATCAGACCGAATATGAAGATGCCTATGATTATTTCCGCGTAGCCAGAACTTACCTGCACGGGATGGCTCCCTCCCTGCTGAATGCCGTTTTAACCCTGAATATGGCCTGTGCCCTGAACGGACAGGGAAAGAGTACTGAAATACCCGGAATGCTGAACGAGGTTCTCCGTCTGGCGGAAGAAAGGGATGCCCCCATACTGGAGAGTTCCGTCCTGGATGAGCTGGCTGTTTTTCTGATGAAGGAGGGCCGGCTGAAGGAAGCCCGGGACCTCCTTGAAAAAGGAATGGAGAGGAGCCGGGATCCCCGATACGAGTGGAGAACCGGTGTTCTGATCTATCACTATGCCGAACTACTTGTCAGGGAAGGCGAATACGATAAAGCGGAAGAACTTCTGAAACAGCAGAACAGCGATTCCGAGGAAGACGCCAAACTTGTGGACTACTACAAATTGAATGCCAGAATCTATGAGCAGAAAGGCGATTATAAAAGCGCCTATCTCGCCCAGAAGTCTCTGATGGAAATCAATACAAGAATTCAGGGTCAGAAGGCCGTACACTCGGTGTTCCGTCAGGAGAGGAGGGAGCTTCAGGAGCAGAATCACAGGCTCCGGCTCATCAGCACCATCGGACAGGAGCTGGTCTCCAATCTGGATATCGGTCAGATCCTGAACCTCATCTATGCCCAGATGAACGTCCTCATGCCCATCGACCTCCTGGCCGTGGGTATGGCGGGTGAACAGGTTCTGGATATCAAATTTACTATTGCCAAAGGGGTGAGAATCGAACCCTTTGAAATCAGTCTGGACAGAAAAGACAGCATCATGGCCTGGACCGTGCGGAATGAGAAAGAGGTCTTCATGAGGAACTCAGTGAAGGAATACTCAAAATACATCTCCGCTATCAGCTCCTTCGACGGTACGGAAGACGATTCCATGCGGTCGGTCATCTGTATTCCTCTCCGGTATATCAACGATATCGTGGGGGTTCTTACCGTACAGAGCACCAGGATCAATGCCTATACGGGACAGGACCTGGACAATCTGAGAGCCCTGGCATCCTATGCCGGAATTGCCATTAGAAATGCCCTGCAGACCGAAAAAATGAATGAGCTCAATGAAGTTCTGAGAAAGCAGTCCTCCGTGGACAGTCTGACGGGACTTGTTAACCGCCGTGAGTTTATGCGCCAGGCCGACAACATCTGGAGAGTCTGCCGTAGAAACAGATTCTGGGCGTCCATGATCATGATCGATCTGGATCATTTTAAAGAGGTCAATGACACTCAGGGGCATATGGCCGGTGATGATGTTCTTAAAAAGTTCGGCGAGATTTTGAACGACTACTTCAAGAGGCCCCTGGACTGCGTTTCCCGGTTCGGCGGCGAGGAGCTGCTGCTTCTGGCGGGGAATATGAAACCCCGGGAGGCTGCTGCAAGGATCGAACTTGTCCGGGAGGAGTTTACCCGCATCGATTTCACTGGTGAAAAAGGTCTGTTCCATGTGAATTTCAGCTGCGGGATCTTCGGCAGCAGTTCAAGTGAAGAAGGGGAAGCCCAGATCACAAAAATCACAGGACTGGTGGACCGATATCTGTATCAGGCCAAGCACGACGGCAGGGGATGCACCTATCTATCCGATGATCTGAACAAGCCTGCTGAAAAGTTCGTCTTCTCCCAGTTGAAATAGATTCTTCTTCCGCAGCATCTTCTTCAGATCATCCCCCGTATGGCGCCGTCCGTATTCAAATCCGGCCAGGAATGCCAGCTCTTCGGGAGCCTCTTCCACCTTTCCCTTGTTCACACGGATCGTCCATCCCTCTGTTTCGGGAGGGTGGAGGGAGCTGATGTCCTGGGTGAAAGAGGGCGTCTTGCCCAGAATCCAGTCTTCCGACAACAGGGTATCCCTCTCCTTCTGTACCTGAGGCAGTTCGGACAGCTCGGTCCACTCATCCTGATTCAGATTTCTGATGCTCCCGTCCCCGCCTTTGCCGAACCGGACTTCAAAGGTTTTGATCAGACCGGCGACGGTCAGGTCCGGATTGATCCGGTTGAGGTTGATGACTTCGGAGCGTTTTGATTCGGTGCCTGATGCCTGGAGGATCACCTTTGATTCTCCGGGACAGATCGAATCCTTCAGCCTGTCTGTTTCGCAGGAGACAAGCAGGGTGCCGTGGTGAAAGGCTCTGTCTTTCTTATGCCGGAAGGCGCTGCCGCTGACCTTGAAGGTCCTGCCTTTGTATTGCACCGTCAGATCGTGGCGTTTATTGATTTCAAGGTCTATCCCGGTTTCCCGGAGAATGGAGCAGATCAGTTCCAGATTCTTCTGACGGCTGTAGTTTTCAATATGGCGGATGAAGGAGAAATTCAAATTGCCCTCATCATGATAGACCGTTCCTCCGCCGCTCTGTCTGCGGACAAGGTAGGTATCTTTTCCTCTGTGGGGTGAACACTCCAGCCAGGGATTCTGGAAGCGCCCGATGACAACCGAAGGATCGTTGATATACAGAAACAGAAACTCTTCCTCCTCCTTCATCGACTCAAGAAGATAATTCTCGAGAGACAGATTCAGATAGGGATCCCTGAAGGGAGAGATCAGAAGATTCAGCATTATACCTGCCTTACGATTAAACCTTTCTCTTTGATTTCATTCACGTATTCCGGTTTCATCTCCGTATCCGTAATGATCATATCCACATTGTCCAGGGGCAGGATCTTCACAAACCCCGATTTTCCGTATTTGCTGGAGTCGGCCAGCAGGATTGTCTGGTCCGACTGGCGGGCCATGGCTTTGATGATTTCCGCAGACTCCTCAATATGAGTGGTCATGCCCGTCTCGGCGGAGAAACCTCCGGTTCCGACAAAGGCATAGCGTACGTGATAGCGTTCCAGATGGGACAGTGAAACAGGACCGACCAGCGATTCGGAGCCGGGTTTGAACTCGCCGCCCACCATTGTAAGATGGAGGGTTGGATTCACCCGGGCATAGGTCAGGGCAAGAGTGGAGTTGGTCACCACGTGGATGTTCCGTTTGCCCATCAGGTACTTCAGGACGAGAGACGTGGTTGTTCCGTCGTCAATCATGATGGCATCTCCCTCTTCAACCATATCGGCGGCAGCCTTGGCGATGCGGTTTTTCTCTTCCTGTCTGGCCCTTTGACTCATAAGGATATCGGGATGGAAAACGGGAAGGGCCCCGCCCCTGGTTCTCAGAATGAATCCTTTCTCTTCCATGCTTGTCAGATCGCTTCTGACGGTAACCGCCGATACACCCAGGATTTCACTGATTTTGGAGACTGAAAGATTGTAATCTTCAATGAGCATGCTGAGGATGCGGTTTTCACGGTCTGAAAGGAACGGATTCATACTTACCCCTTATATATTCTATACAATTCCGGACGGGACTTGTATGATATCGGAAAAATATCTGAACGGATTTCGGTACAATCAATATTCTTCCCCCTATTTTATAATAATTCTTCGATAAGTCAATGAAACTCTTTCAAATGTCTTATCAAATGCCTTCGAACTTTAAATCGATATAATTTGATTCATTTAAAAAACTGGTGTATTGTTATTACCATGAATTTTGAATACCTGGTTGCCGGCGATGACTACTCGCTGGCGGGGCGTGCATCAAGCGACATCAAAAGAAAGCTCAAACAACTGGGTATACCCTCCGGTACCATCAAAAGAACGGCCATTTCCATGTACGAAGCGGAGATCAATATGGTGATCCATGCCGACGGCGGCGTGATCTATGTCGATCTGGAGGATGACCGTATCCGGATCGTCCTCAAGGACACCGGTCCCGGGATACCCGATCTTGAACTGGCTATGCAGGAAGGGTATTCAACCGCCTCCGAGGAGGCAAGAGAGCTGGGATTCGGAGCCGGTATGGGCCTGATGAATATTCAGCGGAATTCGGATGAACTCCATATAGACAGCGTGGTTGGTGTCGGCACGACCGTTACCATTGTGCTCAGGCTGGATGAATGAAGTATGGAAGAGAGTTATTTTCATTCCGTAACCCTGGATGAACAGCTCTGCAAAGGCTGTACGGTCTGCATCAAAGGATGCCCCACCGAAGCCATAAGAGTGCAGAAAGGCCGGGCCTGGATCATCGCCGAGCGGTGTATCGACTGCGGCGAGTGCATCAGAACCTGCCCGTCGGGAGCCAAAAAGGCCGTTTCCGAACCCCTGTCTCTCCTCAATAATTTTGATTACAACGTTGCCATCCCTGCACCGACCCTGTACGGGCAGTTCAGGAGCTCCGTAACATGCAACCGTATTCTTACTGCCCTGAAGACCCTCGGATTTGACGATGTCTATGAAGTGGCGGCGGCTGCCGAAATCATGAGCGATGAAACCCGGCGATATCTGGGAACACAGCGCGGGCCTCTCATCTCCTCCTCCTGTCCTGTGGTTGTCAGGATTGTGGAAACCCGGTTCCCCTCACTCCTGGATCAGCTTGTTCCCATGATCTCCCCCATGGAACTGAGTGCCAGGATTGTCCGGGAGCGGGAAAAGAACAGGCCCGGCAGGGTGGGGGTCTTTTTTATCTCTCCCTGCGCCGCCAAAGTTACGGATGTGAAGAGCCCCAGAGGAATCAAATCCTCCTCAGTCGACGGCGTTATCGGTATTCAGGATATCTATAAGGAACTCAAACTGGCGGTTTCCCAGGTCAAGGTTGAAGAAAACCTGAACATCTCCTCCGCACTGGGAATCAGCTGGGCAAGAACGGACGGCGAGGGGTCGGCTGTCTTTTCGGAGAATCATATTTCCGTCGATGGTATTGACCATGTCATCGATGTTCTGGAGAATCTGGAAAACGGACATATCCGGGATGTTGATTTTGTAGAGATGATGAGCTGTCCCGGAGGCTGCGTCGGCGGTCCTCTGACTGTGGAGAACCCATATATAGCAAGGAACATCGTCTGCAACAGAGAGAGACGGCACCGTGAGGGAGAATGTCCCGCTCCGGCTGAGATGCCGCTCCTGCCCGAGGGGATCGAACTCTTCTGGACCGAGACTCCCGAGAGCCGGGCAACCCATCTTCTGGACCGGGACTACAGGAAGGCCATGAAGATGATGGAAGACCTGGAAGTGATCCGGGAGAGCCTGCCCGGTCTCGACTGCGGTTCCTGCGGTGCTCCCAGCTGCCGGGCCCTGGCCGAAGATATTGTCCGCGGAAAAACAACGGAAACCGACTGTGTTTTCAAATTGAGAGAGAAAATTAGGGATCTGACCCGGGAGATGATAGAGCTTGAAAGCCGTATGCCCCCCGGACTCGACCGCTGAAAGGAATTATCCGTGCTCACCGTTATTATCATAATGTCTTCCGGCATGATTGCCGGTTACCTGCTCCGTAAATTCAGGAAGCTTCACGCCGCTCTGGAAAAACCGGTCGGTTACGTCATCTATCTGCTGCTGTTTCTTCTGGGGCTTTCGGTCGGACAGAATGAAGTCATCGTCAGGAGTTTTCATCTGATCGGCCTCAAGGCCCTGTTCATTACAGTTGCCTCGGTCATCGGATCTTTGGTTCTGACCGCATTTGTCTACAAATTCTTCTTTAAAACAGAGCAATCCGGTGTGTCGGCCGGCCTCCGGGAGGATGAAGCATGAAAAACAGTCTGATCATTCTGACGTTTTTTGCCTGCGGCGTTCTTCTGGGAATCTGGGGCAGCGGAGGAGGATGGATTCCCGAGGGAGCCGGTTCTCTGAGTACCTATGTCCTTTATGTTCTCATGGGGCTTGTCGGTTTCGGCATCGGCGGGGATGCAACGGCCCTTAAGGTTCTGAAAGAGACCAATATCAAAATCATGCTGGTTCCCCTCTCCGTTATTTTCGGATCTCTCGGCGGAGCCGCACTTGTGTCGGCGCTGATCCGGGGGCTGGATCTGCAGGAGGTTCTGGCCGTAAGCTCGGGAATGGGATATTACAGCCTGTCCAGTCTGTTCATCACCGAACTCCGGGGAGAGCTCCCGGGAACTATCGCCCTTCTTTCCAATATCATGCGCGAGATCATCACACTTCTGCTGACTCCCCTTTTTGTGAAGTGGGCCGGTCCGCTGGGCCCCATTGCCTCGGGAGGCGCTACCACAATGGATACGACTCTACCGGTTATCACCCTCTATTCGGGAAGAGATTTTGCGGTCATATCCATGTTCAGCGGCGTTGTGTTGACCGTCGTCGTACCCTTTCTGGTGCCCTTCATTCTCAGTTTCTGAGATTTCTTTAAAAAAAAACCTGTCTGGTTGTCATTGACCTGTGTATTTCTGTAAAATGAACACGCTTTCTAATTCGCCAATTATACATTAACAGGAAATCTCAACCATGAAAAAGAATGTACTCTTTCTCCTTCTTTTTGTCGTCTCGGCTGGAGGGGCCTTTTCCCAGGATAGTAAAACCAGCGTTCTTGTTCTTCCTCCGGTCAACAGAACCACCGACGACATCTACAACAATATCTGTTCAACAGTGGAAGATCTTTTTTCATTTACTCTGGGGCTGCTAGGGGAGTATGAGGTATTGACGGGGGCGGAGGAACCTCCCCTGACAGTTGCCGATATATCCGCCTATGCCGGGGAACAGGGTATAGACAGGATTCTGTTCGGAGATCTCACGGCAGGTTCGGACGGCAGTATCGTCATCTCCATGTCTCTGTACGAAAAGGAAGCAGACCGGGTTGTAGCCAGGTCTCGGGGGACCTCCTACTCCCTCCTGGAAGTGTTTGATGTTACCGATGATATCCTTGTCGAACTGATGAAACAGTTTTCGGATATCAATGTGGGATTCGGATCTCTCACCCTGGTTAACGAGGGGGAGGAGGGAGCCTTCCAGGTTTTTCTTGATGGCAGACCTGCAGGAGATTCGGGAAACCTGGGAGCCCTGAAGAAGGTACTGAATAAAGAATACCAGCTGGAAATACGGCAGAGACGCTTCGGTTTCAGCCGGGTCATCCACAGTTCCAGGGTGGTCATTGAAGATAGAAAGGATACAAAAGTCACATTTGCCATTCCCTATCTGACGGAAGGAGAATCCTCTGATATTGAAGATATCAGGACCAGGGTTGAAAACATCATAGCCGATAACAAACTCGACACGGATTATCCCGAGGGAGGAGTGCTTGAGACTCTGATCGACTCCATGGGTGGCCTGGAATTCTGTCCCGCTCTGGCGGAGGTGAAGGAGTCTCTGACCGGTCTTTTAAACGATTTCAAGGATGAAATGGTCCTGAGAGACGCCATTGTACATGTGGGAGACGAGGGCGACAGAGTCTCCTGGTCGGGGTATATGAAGAGGCTCAGTTCGGAAGATCCGACACGGCAGGCCTATATCAATATGGCCGAATTCGTCTATGTGGTAAAAACAGTGGAAGCTGTCAAACGATGGGAAAAAAGCGATGAACTACCGGGGCTGGATCATTATCAGAACGGTTACCTTCCCGGTTATACGGGCTCTTCTTCCTTTCTGATCCATGCGGAAAAAGAGCAGGAGTATATCAATTCCATTTTTACCGCCTACTATACCGATACCTTCAAAGATACAACGGAGGTTAAGACACTCATCCGTAAGCATTATGGCAAACGTCTGATCGGAACTCTGGAGAAAATCA
>QKJO01000246.1 GCA_003249275.1 Spirochaetaceae bacterium | reverse complement strand
CCTTAAAATAAGGCACAAACTCTACTCGGGATTCGGTGTAGTCATACTCTTTTTTCTGGTTTTCACGGGGTACATGCTCCTGACGCTCAATCAGATTTCAAAGCTGTCCTCAGAATCAAATCAGAGAGCGTCGGACGCCATGGAAATCAATGATATTACCCTCAGGGTCAGCGGATTCTACACAATCATAGCCGATGCCGTTATAAATCGGGATCTTGAATTGACGATGCGGGAGTTCAATGCCTTTAAGTCCCTTGCCCGTAAGGATATGGACCGGGTCGTCAATGATGAAAACAGACTTGTTGATACGGAAGAAGAGATCAGACTGGGAAAATCATTTGAAGCGGGACTCGAGAGCTATATGGAACTGTTTGAACAGAGGATGCTGCCCATTCTGGAGAAGGGTAATGATGCTCAGAAAAGTGCCGGAGATACAATCAGCATCGTCAAAATTGAGTCGGATGTTCAGGGTATATACAGCATTATGGCCGATGGATTCATCAATCAGGATTATCGATCCACACTGGAGGATTTCAACCGGGAGTCCGAAAAACTTCTGAAACACATCAATACGGTGAGCGATATTGCAGATACGGAAGAGGAGCTCGCCCTGGCGGAAGATTTCAGAATGAATCTGACATCCTATCTTGATGCATACAGGAGGAGGGGGCTGCCTCTGGTTCAAAGAGGAGGCGGTGTCGTTACACAGGCCATGAGAAGTCTGGATGTTGAGATCGACGTACTGAAAGAGGCCGCTCTCAGGGATATCTCCCTCATCGTGACATCCCTGGACGGGAAGCAGGCAGAGGCCGCCGGAGACGAGGCGCTGCTGAACTCTCTGGACGGAGAGATTGATTTAATCAGAGAACAAACTTTGAGTCCCCTCACATCCATTCTGGACTCTCTGAAGGCAGAGAATCAAAAGGCCCTTGAAGACACCAGGCATCTGATCGAAAGATCCATCAGAGTCCTTCTTATCCTGTTTGCCGTCATTCTGACGGTGTCCCTGCTCTTCTCCTTTACAATTGCCAGGGCAATCTCCACTCCCATAAACAGGGTCCTGGAATTCTCCAGAAGCATAGCTTCAGGAAATCTGGATGCCGAGATCAGCATTGATCAGAAGGATGAGGTCGGCAACATGGTCAGTTCTCTGATCGTTATGCAGAAGAAGCTGACCGAATCCATAAGGTCCATACTGGTTTCGACGGATCAGGTTCTCAGGGGAAGTCAGGAAATAGCGTCCACTTCCCAGCAGATTTCACAGGGAACGAGTGAACAGGCAGCCAATATGGAGGAGGTTACCGCCTCCATGGAGCAGCTGAATTCCAATATTCAGCAGAACACGGAGAACTCCCGGCAGTCCAATGTTATGGCCGGAAGCGTAACAGAAGACTCCGTCACAGGCGGTCAGATGGTTGATGAGACTCTGAAGGCCATGAGGCATATTGCTGAGAAGATCGGCGTCATTGAGGAGATTGCCAGAAACACGAATCTGCTCGCCCTGAATGCAGCCATAGAAGCCGCCCGTGCGGGTGATGCCGGAAAGGGATTTGCCGTCGTCGCTTCGGAAGTCAGAAAACTGGCGGAATCAAGCGGTCTGGCTGCCCGGGAGATTACCTCTATCACGGCCTCCAGTGTTAAAAGAGCGGCCGAAGCCAAGGACGTTATGGATAAGATCCTTCCGGCAATGATAAAAACAGCGGAACTTGTGGATGAAATCACTTCGGCCAGTATCGAACAGTCCAAGGGAGCGGATCAGATCAATATCTCCCTCCAGCAGCTAGATACGGTAGTACAGGGAAATGCCGCTGCGGCTGAGGAACTGGCTTCCATGTCTGAAGAGCTGAATTCCCAGGCTGAATCGATGAAGCAGGCTGTGGAGTACTTCAAATTCGGCCGGGAAGAGAGAGTTTATGCCCTGGCCGATGATATAGCGGGTTGATTTTCAGGGGGGGAAAGATTATAAAAACCCTTCACTCCCTCTGAAAGGATTCCTTTTGCTGAATAGAATTGAGAAATTAACCGTAAACAATTTAGATCTGTATATCGCCGATTCCCACAATCAGGTTCTGGAGGCCTGGGAGCCGGGAATCAGCCGGAATGTCTTCTCCCTGGATTATCACACCGATACCAGGCCGGCTTTTCAGAACTACTCCTACTGGAGGGCGGACAGTGAAGTGAATGCCGGTCTTTTTGATGATCATGGATCCAGAATGGAAGAGCTGACAGATCAGAAAATACGGGATTATCTCGAACAGACCATCACCCTTGAACAGGTGAACGACAATCTGAAACATGATGAGCACATTGACTTTGCTGTCCGGACCAATCTGATCGACAGAGCCTTCATCCTTTCAAAAAGCGGCAATGAGTCCAGTTCCAATCCCAATGTTCATCTCGTCCGGGGCGGAGATGAGTACAACGACCAGCGCATCATCGAATACTCCCCCCTTTGCATTCCGGGCTGTTTGAAAGAGGTCCATGACGAGGAATGCCTGCAGCTCAGGGCGGACAGTGCTCTGGAAAACAGCTTTCTGAACCGGGCCGTCGGGCGGGCCGAACAGCTGAACAACACCTTTTTTGACAAGTATATCCTCGATATCGACTGCGATTACTTCAATACGGAGAGAAGTCTCTATCCGGAAGAGTGCAGCACCTTCAGGGATCTGATCCGTTATTCAGATCTTATCACCATCGCTCTCGAACCCGAGTGTGTTGAAATATGCAGGCAGGAGGGAAACCGTCTGAGCAGTGAAATCATTCTGGAACGGTTGATCTCCATCATAGAATCGGTTTAGGTCAGAGTTCTCCGGCTGCCGCCAGCCCCATTCTGTATCCGGCGTCGAGCTTCTCTCTGTCCTTTGTGAGTCTGCCCACTTCAAATTCGGGGGGAGGAGCGATGATATTCACACGGCAGTCCGCCGGCGGCCGCTCCAGAAAGTCGATGGCCCGGTTGTACACTTCCCAGCGCTTGTCCATGGTTTCCAGCAGTCCGGGTCTTCCTTTCAGGAGGAGGGCATTGAGTCTGACCATGCGGCTCCGTTTCTTCCGGTATCCCAGTGGTTTTGAAAGGATGACGGTAATGTCCCGGGCTCCCATCTCGTAGGCTTTGATTACCGGTATGGGATCGGCAACGCCGCCGTCGGACAGGGCACGTCCCTCCACCTCCGGAAAACCCCGGTAGAAGACCGGCAGGGCGCAGGAGGCCTTGATCTGCTGTTCCAGATTCTCCGCTTCACCCCTGATATAGACAGCTTCCCCGCTTTCCGCATCGGTCGCCACAATAAAGAATGGTATTCCCCTCTCTTTGAAGGCGGCAAGGTCCAGTCTGATCTCCCTGATGGTGATTTCCCAGAGCCAGTCGAGATCAAGGGCATGACCGCCCCGGAGGTATTTTGCGAATGATATAAAAGGGGGGCGGCAGGAATAGTCGCAGATGACCTTGTAATTCCGTCCCTTCTGGCCGCAGAGCCAGGCCGCCAGGTTTGTCGCTCCGGCGGAAACACCCAGACAGAAATCGAAGGGGTTGTAGTTCTTCTCCAGAAATCCGTCGAGAACGCCTGTCGAGAATATCCCTCTCATGGCGCCGCCTTCCACAACAAGAGCCTTTTTTACTTCTTCCATCGGGAGCCTCCGGAACTGTATTGTAATCGCGATTTCGCCCCCTGAACAACGTCAGGGAAATGTTGGTGGGATTTATTAACAATCCGTTTCAAATCATTTATGGTATGATAGTGCCCGGAATAATCAGTATGCACAAGGTGACGGAGAGAATATGAGTTCTGAAGAGAGAATCCCCTGGATTAAGCCGAAACTTGAGATTGAAGTGCTCAGGCGGCTGAAAAAGCAGAATGATCTGATTGCCTGGGCACAGATCCTTGCCGAAATCGGTATGACCGTCCTGGCCGGTGCGGCGGCCTACTACAGCTTTTATAATTACCCGCTGTTCGTTTCGCTGCCCCTCCTTTATCTCTATTTTATCCTTTTCAGCTGGCTGACCCGTGAGGGTGCCTTTCATGAACTGATCCACGGCACAGCCTTTTCCCGCAAGAAGGTGGGCACCTTTTTTTACAGGCTGATCAATTTTTTCGGGTGGATGAACGGCGACTATGTCAGAGCCGCTCATATGAGACATCACCACTTCACCCTCTTCGAGGGGAAGGATATGGATGCCGCACTGGATCTGGACTTTCTCAGATGGAGTGAAATTCCCTGTATGCTTACCTTCCATATCCGGCACTTCATCAGGGATTTCAAAGTGATGGCCGGATTTGCCCTGGGCAGAGTGGACGGAGAGTTCAACAATACCATTCTCCCTGCAGAAAAGGCTGAGGAACGCAAAAGGCTTTACAGAACAAGCCGAGTGACTCTTCTTCTGCATCTGCTGCTTATCGTACTTTTTGCTCTGACCGGACGCTGGCTGCTGATCGTTATGATCTCTTTCGGCGCTTACTTTGCCACCTGGCCCCATCTTCTTGTCGCCCTGACCCAGCATGTGGGGATGAAGAAAAACACGAATGACTGGAGACAGTGCGCCCGGTCCGTCAAAGTCGGTCCCCTGACAAGTTTTCTGTACTGGCGCATGCAGTATCACATCGAACACCATATGTATCCGAGCGTCCCCTTTTACCGACTGAAGGATCTTCGCCGGGAGATCTCCGCCTGTCTGCCCGAAAGAAAGAGTTTTTTTGCCGCATGGAAAGATATCCTGACCTATCTGAAGGAGTACCGGACAGACAGGGAGGCTTACATCCGGGTTGATAAGCTACCGGATCTGCCCTGAGCAGCTCCGGAATCTTGAAGATGCAGAAAATCCGGAGGTTGCCCCGCAGATGGTCGAAACAGTAGAGCTTGACCGGTTCCTCGAACTGAAAGAAAGAATGATACCCCTCGATGTGAGATCTCCTGTGGAGTTCGGCCACTCCCATGTTCCCGGCAGCGTGAATGTTCCCCTCTTCAGCGATGATGAAAGAGCCGCCATCGGCTGGACCTACAAGCACAAGGGTCAGAGGGAAGCCGTTCTGCTGGGAGAGTCTTATGCGCAGCCGAAGATTCCCCGCTATCTTGAAGAGGCTGAAAAGCACTCCGCCGACGGCGCCGTACTGGTCCTCTGCGCCCGGGGGGGGATGAGGAGCGGACGATTTTCTGATTTTCTTTCTGACCACGGTTTCAGTGTCTTCAGACTGGAGGGGGGATACAAGAGTTACCGGAGGCATGTTCTGGAATCCTTCCGTGAGCCCCTGACCCTGGTCATCCTGGCCGGCAAAACCGGCTGCGGAAAGACGGAGATTCTGGAGTTTCTGACCGGACGGGATGAGCAGGTCCTGGATATGGAAGCTCTGGCGGGTCATAAGGGCTCCGCCTTCGGCAGCATAGGCTCCGGAGAACAGCCCTCTACCGAGTTTTTTGAAAACTCTCTGTTTGAGAAAATCAGAACTTTCCGGCGGGACAGGAGGATCTGGGTGGAGGATGAGAGCCTCAATATCGGAAAAATCTTCCTTCCTGAAGAGTTCTATGACCAGATGAAAGCCTCTCCCCAGGTTATGGTTCAAATGGACAGGGAAATCAGGATCTCCCGATTATGCCGCGACTACGGCCAAAGCGGATCCGAACCTCTGAAGGAGGGGATGGCAAAAATCCGGAAAAGGCTGGGAATGGAGCAGTACACGAAGGCTCTCGAAGCCCTGGATACCGGCATTCCGGCTGAGGCGGCTTCCATCGTGCTGCATTACTATGACAAATGCTATGACTATAGTATGGAGCTTAAAAACCGCAGAACCCTGTTCCGGATCGATTCGAATGACGGTGATACTGCTGCCGCCGGAGAGCGGATTCTGGACCTGATCGATGAATTCTCCTTTCCCCGGGAGAATCACTGAACCGGTCTGTACCTCCGTCTGAACTCGGCAAGACAGACTTCTTTCGAATATCCGTCCTTCTCTTCTTCACTTATCAGTCTGACAAAACCGGCTCTCCCGGAGGGGTCTGAACCCTCACCCGTATTACCGTATTCTGCAAAATCCAGGGTGTTCCAGGCGTCTTTCTTCGACCAGTCATGAAATCCTTCCGGATGAATATGGGCTCCAAGACGGCATTGGATCACCGCAGTTTTTCCGAAATTCCTCCAGGGCCGTCCGAGATAGACCGTACCGGGGGGGCAGTCGCCGGTGAACCGGCATTTGAAGAAGACAAATCCGGATTTCTCTCCTTCCGGTGTACAGGGAGCCGCGACATAACCGTTTACCTCACTGTTTCGGTTCCTGGAGAAGATTTCACAGTTTTCAAAAAAGGCGGTTGCTCCTCCGAAGATAAAGTCCACATCTCCCTCAATGAAGCAGTTCAGAAAGTAGTGATACCCCATGGTTCGGGGCGTCGACTCTCCCGGCCCGGCAAAACCGTTTTTTTCCATGACCGCCGGTGGAAGGGGAGCCAGAAACAGTGTGTCCTGATGCCCTTTAAAGCGGCACTTTTCAAAGAAGGCCGCTTCGGTGTCCACAGAACAGGCCAGCGCCTGCCCGGCCAGGTCTCCGGGACCGGCGGAGTTTTCAAAACTTATGTTTCTGGCGGCAAAGCCGTTTCCGGTGATCCGGACGGTTGCGGTTCTGAAGGTTCCCCGTTTGACACCGTCAGCCAGAATCTCAAGGGCCCCGTGATCCCAGGTCACCAGGGTCTCCTCTTCGGGATGACCTGACAGGGTAATGAAAGGCTGGGCGATTGTGATTCTTTCGGGGTAGGTTCCCGGGGCAATGTCGATCAGAACAGGCAGTCCCCAGTAACCCTCAGCGGCGCCCAGGGCTTCCGCAATGGTTCCAAAAGAGTTTCTGTCCTGTTTGTCGACCCTCAGGATGGTTTCTCTGCTCATACAATCTCCCGTAAAATCAATGTATCATCAAATTCCCGGGATGCCCATATCCCTGTTTCCGGCGGCAACTTCACTGAGCGGATCGGGGAGTCCGTAAAATTCTATTCCTGAACCATCCGGATGATGACTCTTCCCCTGGAATGACCCTGTCCATAGTATTTCAGGGCTTCAACGGCTTCCTCCAGGGGATAGGTTCTGTCAATGACCGGTTTTACCTGTCCCGACTCGATGATCTTCGACAGCTGGTCCAGGTCTCTGTTGACCTTGACTATCATGGAGCCCAGCTTTTTTCCCGAAAAAAGGGAGAGCCAGGGTCCCAGAAGCATGGCCTGGAAGATCTGTTTCATATCTCCTCCCGTGCAGACATAGACTCCGCCCTTTTTAAGTGCTGATCTGTAGAGGGAGATCGGGTTATATCCGGCGGTGGCGATGATCAGATCATAGCTGTCCCGCTCCGGTTTTTCTTTTGTGTAGTCCAGAACTTGATCGGCTCCCAGAGCTTTGACGAAATCGATCTTACCCCCGCTGCAGACTGCCGTCACTTCGGCGCCGAAATACCGGGCAAGCTGGAGGGCGAAGCTGCCGATTCCGCCTGTGGATCCCTGAATCAGAACTTTCATCCCTTTTCTGATTTTTCCCGAATCCCTGAGGGCCTGATAGGCAACCAGTCCGGCTTCGGGGACGGCTGCCGCTTCTTCATGGCTGATGCCGGATGGTTTGGCAGAAAGGACCTCTTCGGGCAGGACGATGTACTCGGCGTAGGCACCGAATCCCTGTTCAGCCGTGTCTGCATACACTTCGTCTCCCGGTTGCAGGGATTTGACGTCGGGCCCTGTCTCTTCCACCACTCCGGATATATCGTTGCCCGGAATGGGGTATTTCGGTGCCCTGAGACCCGTCCATAAGCGGCCGATCAGGGGAGTTCCCAGGATCGACATCCCTGTGTTGTAATTGACAGAAGAGGCACGAATTCTGACAAGTACTTCTCCCCTTCCGGGGACCGGTCTTGGAAGTTCCGTCAGATTCAGGGTTTCCAGGGGACCGTATTTTTTGTATGCCATTGCTCTCATGAAATTACTCCCTGTGCAGCGCCGAAATGAGGGCGGTCAATATCAGACCCAGACCCAGTCCTCCGATGATTGAACCCGTAAAGGCCAGGGCCGAAACCGGAAGAAAGAAGAACCCGGCACCCAGACCCAGGAGGACTCCCCCTCCGGCCGCCCAGGTGCTTTTATCACTGTTTTTGCTGTTTTTTTCCATTACTCCATCCTTGTAAATTTGTTGTATTGAAACCTTTGATCATCAGCAGGAAAGCCAGAAAAAATTCATTGAGCATGATCAAGGGAAAGAATAACATGACCGCCGGGTGCTCAACCCCGGCCTTCATCAGAAGATTTCCCGCCAGCAGCAGGATCAGGGAACCCTCTCCCCAGAAAGAGATGAACCGGGGAACAAGATCTGTTCTCATCAGGAGCAGATAAAGAAGTGCCGAGGCGGGTATAAAGATGAAAACATGGTTGTCTGTAAGGATGCTCCGCAGATTCATCAGAGATCCCTTCCCCGGAAGAAGCAGGAGTGCCGCCGCTATGAGAATACCTCCTTCGAGGATTTTCAGAATCAGGTAGGCTCGGGATATCCCGGCGCCTGTGGATCTGAACAGGGGGTAGAGCAGGAAAGCCAGGAGTATGACTTCACCACCTGCCGTGGCTTCGGACAGGACGATCAGGGCGGTCGAATCGGTCAGGAGGCTTGCGATTGAGGTATAGGCGGTTATGATGAGAATACCGGCGGTGAAGGCTCTTGTTCTCAAGGTCATGATTTTATCCCCCTTATCAGCAGCCAGAGGCCTATGGATTGGTTGAAAGATGGCTCCGAGGTACCGGGCGCATTTTTTGCATGGATCATATATCCTCCCCTTCTTCAATCGGATTGACGGAGATGAGGGGTATGCCCGTGTCTCTGATCTTTTTCAGAAGACCATGCAGGGCCGCCTGATCGGTCAGCTCGCCTCTGATGACTGATATGTCTGCACCCTCCGATCCGACGGACATCTCCTGAAACCGGTGGGTCCACCCGGGATCGATGATCCCTCTGATTCTGATTTCGTATTTCATACTGCCGGGCCTGTTTGTTCTCTGCCTGCTGTCAGCAGACTACCGAGCCAGAAAAACCAGATGATCTGCAGGAGTCCGAAGATAATCCCTCCGGTCTCTCCCAGCGGCGGAATGGCAGAGAGGACACCGAAGCACCCGGCGACGGCTCCTGTG
>QKJO01000211.1 GCA_003249275.1 Spirochaetaceae bacterium | reverse complement strand
GTTCCTGAAAAATATCGAAAATTATACCGGGAATGGGGTTTGCCAAAGGACGAATTTATCAAAACGGACCATTGGCCACACCAGTTGTACATCCGGGAAGGTCGGCGAATGATTTCCGATTATGTCATAACCGAACATAACTGCATAGGGCAGAAAGAATGCGATGATCCCGTCGCCATGGGCGCCTATCAGATGGACAGCCACAACTGTCAGAGGATAATCGTGAACGGAGTAGTCAGAAATGAAGGAAATGTTGAGATGGTCCTACCCAGACCCTATGCTATTTCATACCGTTCTTGCATCCCTAAGAATGGAGAATGCTCCAATTTAGCAGTTCCTGTGGCTGTCTCTGCCTCCCATATTGCTTTTGGATCGGTCAGGATGGAGCCAGTCTTTATGATGCTGGCAGAATCCATGGCGGCAGCTGTTCTTCTCTCCCTGGAAAGGAATATTCCGCTTCAGGATCTAAAGTATTCCGAATTGAGATTGGAACTGATAAGGCGGGGACAGATTCTGGAAACCCATTCTGATAATACCAGGGAGGGAAACCCGATAGAAGATTTCAGTATCGCAGCAGTCCGTGATTAATTGATGATTCTAAGTTTTGGTCTGTCCCGGCCGATGTCCATTATCAAGTCTTAAGGATCAGCTGAATACTCTTTAATCCGGGATTCATTCCCTGTTTCCTAACATTTGCTTTACCCCATGAGAGAATCGGGCTACTATACGGATTATGCCCCGGTACACTCTGCTTCTGGTTGATGACGAGCAGATCATAAGGGATGGAATCTCCAGAAAAATCGACTGGGACGGCGAGGGGTTTGAATTCCTTCCGCCCTGTGAAGACGGTGAGTCGGCCATTGCCGCCATCAGAGAGAATCCTCCCGATGTGATCATTACAGATATATGCATGCCTCAGAAAGACGGTCTGGAGGTGGCGCGCTATGCCTCCGAAAACAGTCCTGAATCCCTGGTTGTTATCCTCAGCGGTTATGAGGATTTTGATTATGCCCGGCAGGCACTCCTCTACAATGTCCATGAGTATGTTCTGAAGCCTCTGAGCTCACGGAAGATCAGAGAACTCCTGGAAAGAATCAGGACGGAACTGAAGAGGCGGGAAGATTTCCAGATCGACATGAATCACCTTCTGGCGCTGAAGGAAGAGCACAAACAGATCCTCCACGAGCGTTTCCTTTGCCGCATCCTGACAAGACCCCTCCACCCGGCGGAACTGGAGAACAACAAGGACCAGCTGCCCGGTCAGGACCTGGACAATGACTTCTACAGTGCTCTGATCATCATCATGGATCACAGCGAGGTGGACCGGAATTCCCCCTTTACGCCGGATCTCTATCTTCTGGCCGTCCGTGAGGAGGCTGAAAAACTTCTGGATAAGGTGCCGCGGATGATGATCTGTCAGTCCTCGGAGCAGTCGGTGAATCTGATCATCCATGATAAAGGACGGGATTCCCTCCAGCACACCGGACGGTTTGTGGCGGAGCAGCTGCACAAGTCGCTGAACCTTCTCCCCGAATACTCCTGCTCCCTGGGCCTTGGGAATCCCGTTTCGGGGATTGCAGGTCTGCATCTCTCCTATTCCCAGGCCAGGACGGCTCTGGACAACAGGATGATCATAGGAGGGCGCAATGTCTTCTATTACCAGGACTCTTCCCGGCGCATGACGGCCCGTCAGAACAGGATCAGACAGCTTCATGAGAGAATCCTCTCGGTTTTGAAGCAGGAGTCGGAGGCCTCGGTCAGTGCTCTGCTGGACGATTACATCTTTGCTCTGAGAGAGAGCGGTCTCAATGCCGTCCGCATCAGGCTGGAGATCAACAAACTGACCTTCCTGATCATTGACTTTCTGGGGACTCTGGAAGAAGGAATTCCCGCAGCCGATATCAACCGTCTCTCCGAATCATTGTCGGTGGTTTCCGATCTTGATAACCTCAACTCGGTCGAGGAGAGACTCAATAAGCTGATCAGCGAGATCGCTTCGGTCATGAGGGAGCACCGGCGCAACTATCCCGAGAAAAAGATCAGCCATATCCAGAGTTATCTGGAAACCAATTACGGATCTCCCGATATCGATGTGGACTTCATAACGAATCTGTTTTTCATCAGCCCCAGCTATCTCAGCAAACTCTTCCGTCAGTTTACGGGTAAAACCTTTGTGGAGTATCTGACAAGCCTCAGGGTCTCCAAAGCCTGCGAACTCCTCAAAACCAGCGATCTCAAGCTCATGGATATTGCGGAGCAGGTGGGATATGCAGACCAGCGGTATTTTTCGAGCATCTTCAAGAAATACACCGGCAAGACTCCGTCCCAGTACAGGAATCATCTGTGAGGTACTACACACGCCGGAGCAGCAACAGCATCAGGAGCCAGCTGATCTGGAGCTTTTCGGCCATGCTGTTCCTTGAAATTTCCGTCTTCGGCATCGCGGCCAACTACCTGTATGAAAGGACTCTGACGGAAAATACGAACAGCTATGTGTCCCAGATGATCCTGCAGATGAACAGCATCATCAACAACTACATCGGCTATATGGAGGATATCTCCTCCGTGGTGCTGCAGCACCAGGATGTCCGGGATTTCATTGAACAGTCTCCCGGTACGTCACCCCGGGATCAGCTGGGTCCGGAGATTCAGAAATTCCTCCATTCCATCATCGAGGTCCGAACGGACCTTGTGAACCTGGTGATCCTCCTGGATGACGGCGAGTTCGTCAGCCAGAGGAGTGAGGACCGTCTGAATCCGGCCGTCGATTTCCGGGAGCAGGACTGGTACGCTATGGCGAGCAGTCAGAAGACAAAACCCTACATCACATCCTCCCATGTCCAGAACCTCATTGCCGGACGCTACCCCTGGGTGATCACCCTCAGCAGGAGCCTCATGATCGAAGGCCGAAAGAGGGGTGTCCTGCTGGCTGATTTGAATTACAATGTCATCTCCGAGCTTAGCAGTGCCGTACAGATAGGCCGCAGGGGATACATCTTCATCATCAATCCTCAGGGGGAGATTGTCTTTCATCCCCGTCAGGACCTTATCTACAACGATCTGAAGCATGAAAAGATCCAGGAGATTCTGAGCCGGAAAAGCGGTTCCCTTCTGACAACCGTGGATGATGAGAGCATCCTCTACACCTTCGATACATCGGATGAAACAGGGTGGACCATCATCGGAGCCTCCTATGTCAAAGAGCTTCTGGCGGGCAAGAAGCAGCTGCAGTACTACCTCTGGCTGCTGATTCTCTTCACCTTTACAATCGTTATCCTCATCTCGACCCTCCTGTCGGGACGGATCGTGCAGCCCATCGAGGTTCTCCGTAAATCCATGCAGGAGGTTGAAAAAGGGAACTTCAACATCAATATCGACGTGAAGTGCGACCATGAGGTCTATGATCTGGCCGAGGACTGCGGGATTGCCATACGGAAGATCAAGGAGCTCATGCTTCAGAATCAGCTGGAGCAGGAGCTCAAACGGAAGAATGAGTTCAAGGCTCTCCAGGCCCAGATCAACCCCCATTTTCTTTACAATACCCTGGATTCCATCATCTGGCTCATCGAGGGGAATGAGAACGAGGATGCCGTCAGGATGACCGAGGATCTGGCTGACTTCTTCAGGCTCAGTCTGAACAAGGGACAGGAGATCATCCCCATCCGGCAGGTCATCGACCACATTACCTCCTATCTGTCCATTCAGAAGATGAGATACAAGAACAAGATGGACTTCAGAATTCTTGTGGATCCGGAACTTTATTCCTATTACTCCCTCAAACTCCTCCTTCAGCCCCTGGTGGAGAATGCCATCTATCATGGAATCAAGAACAAATCCATGGAGGGCATGATCACAATCCGGGGTACCCTGGAGGAGGATCACATCCTCTTTACGGTGGAGGACAGCGGCGCCGGTATCGATGAGGAGACCCTTGTACAGCTCAGGGAGGGGCGGATTCCCGAATCATCCCGCAGCGGGATGGGGCTCAGGAATGTGCAGGAGAGACTCCATCTCTTCTTCGGCGAACAGTACAACCTCATCTTTTCCAGCAGGAAGGGGATGGGAGCCGTCATCGGTTTTACGATCCCTCTGCTCAAGGAAGCACCCCAATGAAACCACAACGCATCGTCCTTCTGAACGTTTTCATCCTTCTGCTTTTTCTGCTGGTCTTCTATGTGACCGCCAATATGGACCGGTTTCAGAAGGGGTCCCGGGATACACGGGTGGTGCTGATCATGAAGACCACCGAACGGATCAGCGATTTCTGGATGATTCTGGAGAAGGGGGCAATACAGGCGGGTGAAGATCTGGGAATCACCGTCGAGGTGACGGGACCGGATCTGGAGGAAAATGTCGCTCAGCAGATCGATATCATGAACCGTCTGATCGATACGAAACCGGATGCCATCATCCTGGCGGCAACGGATTTCGTCAAGCTGGTTCCCGCCGCATCCCGGGCTGTGGGGGAGGGGATTGCCCTGCTCACCGTGGACTCCTTCATCGACAGCGACCACTCCCGCTGCGAGATCGGGACGGCGAATATCAATGCAGGATTCAAACTGGGGTCTCACATGGCCTCTCTGCTGGAAGAAGGCGACCTGCTGGCCATCATCAGCTTCGTGCCCGACAGCTCTCCCGCCATCGAACGGGAGATCGGATTCCGGGACGCCCTGGCCGACCGCTACCGGATTCTGGATACGGTGTACACCAACAACAACATCAGCCTGGGAACGGAGGTCACGAGGCAGATGCTTGAGACGTATCCGGATCTGAAGGGAATCGTCGCTCTGAACGAGAATTCGGCCGTGGGGGTTTACCGGGGACTCAAGGATTCAGACCGGGCGGGTGATCTTCTTTTCATGACCTTCGACAGCGACCGGGAGCTGATCCGGGGACTGGAGGAAGGGGTCATCCAGGCTACCCTGGTGCAGAAGCCCTACAACATGGGCTATCTTGCGGTGAAGAATGCTTATGAGCTTACCCGCGGTGAAAGAGTCCCCCCTTCCATCGATACCGGATCCGAGCTCATCACCCTTGAAAACATGTACGACATCAAAAATCAGAAACTTCTGTTCCCTCTGAAGTGATCCCGTTTCATTTGCATCTTTTCACCTGCAGTGTTCTGAAACAGTGTAGAATTTTAAACATTTTGTACAGAATCCTCTCTTACGGATATGAAAAACCGGGTTTACCCTGACTCAAGCTCGGGTTTGAACCCGGGATTTAATCATTATCTCAAAGGAGAACATATGAAAAGGTTTTTTGTTATGGCTCTTTGCCTGGTTGTCACCTCAACAGCACTCTTTGCTAACGGTCAGCAGGCTGCGCCTTCCAAATCAGATGAAATCGTCATCGGTGCGTTGATCAGAAACACAGATGAACAGTTTGTCGCTGACTACGCAGAAGTACTGAAAGGTCTGGCTGCCAAAGCCGGTGTAACCCTGAAACTTCAGGATTCCCGCGGTGATATGGCTGCTCAGCTCGACCAGATGAATACTCTGCTTGTACAGGGTGTAAAACACTTTGTTATCGTAGCCAACGTTACCGAGGCTACCGAGGACATGGCCAAGGCTATCAACGCCAAGGGCGGATCCGCTGCTTTCTCCAACATTCAGCCCTCCGTTGCAGCCCTCAAAGTCAGCCCCAACTTCTTCCTGGCTTCTTCTCCCGAATCCGTAGCCGGAACTTTCCAGGCTCAGATTCTTGACGAGTATTTCAAAGCCAACCCCAAGAAAATGGCTAACGGCGATCCCAATGCCATCGACGCTGTATTCCTCTACGGTCAGCTCGGACATCCCGCCCAGGTTTACAGAACAAACGCTGTAAAACAGGGTCTGATCGATGCCGGTTACAAACTGAACGTCGTTGCTGAAGATACAGCCAACTGGAAACCGGACGAAGCACAGGCTAAAATGGACGCATGGATCTCTGCTTACGGCGGAAAATTCGACGTAGTCATCGCCAACAATGACGGAATGGCTCTTGGTGCTGTTGAATCTCTGATTACCAACGGTTACCTGGATGATCCCAACAACCCCACCAAAGATGTTGACGGCGACGGAATCGTTCTGAGCATCCCCGTAGTCGGTGTTGACGCCACTCAGGTTGCTGTAAAATCCATGGACGAAAAGAAACTTCTGGGAACCGTTCTCCAGGATGCAGTCGGTCAGGCTACCACAGCTTTCGACCTGGCCATGCTGATGGCTACCTCAGGATCTGCTGCCGGTAAATCTGCCGGTGGTATCGCTCCTCTGAAAGCTCCCATTGATGAAGCTCCCGCCAACGATGCATCCATCGTCGGTCAGTGCTACCTGGTACCCTTCAAAGCGGTTACCATGAAGAACTACAAAGAGTTCATGAAATAAGACTGGTTTACCACTGTTAAATTAGAGTACCCGGAGTTTTCCTCCGGGTACTTTTTCAAAAGATCCGGGATATTTTCCGGCTTATTAATAAAAATAGTTTAGGAAGAAATTATGTCAAAACAGCAGGATTACATCCTGGAGATGCATAATATATCAAAGTCATTTCCCGGAGTTAAAGCCCTGGACAATGTGACACTCAAAGTTCGTCCCGGTACGGTACACGCCCTTATGGGTGAAAACGGAGCCGGAAAATCAACCCTTATGAAATGTCTTTTCGGCATCTACAAAAAGGATGAAGGCGAGATCTATCTGAAGGGTGAGAAAGTCGAATTCTCAAGCGCCAAGGATGCTCTGGAATCGGGTGTTTCCATGATTCACCAGGAGCTTTCCAATGTTCCCGAACGCTATGTGATGGAAAATCTGTGGCTGGGCAGAGAACCCCTGTTCCGGGTCGGTCCCATTGCTTTTGTCGATCACAAAAAAATGTTCAACGATACGATTGAACTTATGAAAAATCTGGATATGGACATCGATCCCAAGGATAAGATGAGCAGCATCTCCATCTCCAGTCAGCAGGGCTGTGAAATAGCCAAGGCTGTCTCCTACAACGCCTCCGTTGTTGTTATGGACGAACCCACCTCATCACTGACTGAAACCGAGGTGGAACACCTTTTTAAAATCATCAACAACCTGAGAAGTCAGGGAGTTGCCATCATATACATCTCCCATAAAATGAGTGAGATTTTTAAAATCTCCGATGAGATCTCCGTCATGAGGGACGGCCAGCTGGTTGCCTCCATGCCCGCTTCCGAACTGGACGATGACAAGCTCATCAACCTCATGGTCGGCCGCGATATGACCCACCGGTTTCCTCCAGTGGAGTTCAACATCGGCGATGAGACGGTTCTGAAGGTTGAAAACCTGGCCGCCTCCAATCCCCGCTCCTTCAAGGATATCTCCTTTGAACTGAAAAAGGGCGAAATCCTGGGCATAGGAGGACTGGTGGGGTCTCAGAGAACCGAACTGATCGAGGCCATCTTCGGCATGAGGGGCATTGAATCGGGAATGATCGAGATCAAGGGCAAGCATGTCATGATCAACAGTCCCCGGGATGCCATCAGAAACGGACTGGGTCTGATCACGGAAGACCGGCGAGGTACGGGGATTTTCCCCCTCCTGTCCATCCTGGATAACACTTCCATTCCCTCTCTGGATGCCTACAAAAAGAAGAATTCTCTTCTGAACCACAAAAAAATCGAGGCTGATTCTGTTCTGGTGAACAAGCAGCTCAGAACCAAGACTCCCAACTATACCACACCGATTCAGAACCTTTCGGGGGGTAATCAGCAGAAGGTCATCGTGGCCCGCTGGCTTCTGACCTCACCGGATATCCTCATTATGGATGAACCGACAAGAGGTATCGACGTCGGAGCCAAATATGAGATCTATCTGATTATGACGGAGCTTATCAAACAGGGCAAATCCATCATCATGGTCTCTTCCGAAATGCCCGAACTGCTGGGTATGGCGAGCCGGATCATGGTTCTTTGCAACGGGAAAAAGACGGGTATTCTGAAACGTGAAGAGGCGAGTCAGGAATCCATCATGCGTCTGGCAGCCCAGTATAACTGACGGGACCGGAAACTAAGATTTATCCCTGTCGGCCCTGTACCGGGTTCTGACAGTCAATGAGGAGAATATAATGGAAAATACAGAAACGAAAGCAGCCGGGATCAGAATCCCGGCTAAGATAAAACAGACGCTGAGTTCCCATACCAGCCTCGTCACCTTCATCCTGATGCTCATCGTTCTGGGCTTCATGACCAATGGTGCGGCCCTTCATCTGGGGTCCCTGCAGAACCTGGTTGTCGCCGAGGCCGTCCGTGCCTTTGCCGCTCTGGGTGTCGGTATGATCATTATCACCAGAGGTATCGACCTCTCCCTGGGACAGGTCATCGGTCTGGCCGCCTGTGTATCGGCCTCTTTTTCCCAGACCTCCGATTACTCCAGCGCCCTCTATGCGGGTCATGAGTTCGGCCTGTGGGTTCCCGTACTTGCCAGTCTTACGGTTGGAGCCCTCTTCGGTCTCTTCAACGGTGTTCTTGTGGCCTACGGAAACCTTCCTCCCTTCATCGCCACTCTCGGTTCCATGTCCATCGCGTCCGGTCTGAAGCTTATCTATACCAAGGCTTCCACACTGGGAAGCCTCAAGAACGAGTACAAGATCATATCACAGGGTTTTCTGGGACCCATTCCCTACCTGCTGATCTATGTTGTCGTCGCCGCCCTGATCATCTGGGTTCTCATGAACCACACGAAACAGGGAAAGAGCATCTACGCCATCGGCGGTAACCCCCAGGCAGCCCGGGTATCGGGTATCAATGTCAAACTCCAGCTGGTCAAAGTCTACTTCTATGCCGGTATCCTCTATGGAATCGCGGGAGTTCTTCTTTCCGCCAGACTGGGACTGGCCAACCCCCTGACGGGAAACAACATGGAGCTGGATGCCATTGCCGCCGTTACGGTGGGCGGTATCTCCCATGCCGGCGGTGTGGGTACGGTCGGCGGTATGATGATCGGTCTCATGACCCTGGGTTTGATCAACTTCGGTATGACCTTCCTCGGCGTCAACTCCTACTACCAGCTGCTGGTCAAGGGTGGAATCATCATCCTGGCCGTCTACATGGACATGAGAAAACACGCCAGAAAAGAGTAGTTTTTTTGATTTTGACTTTTCCCTAACCCGCGGGTCCCCTTTCCTGCGGGTTTTTTTATGCTCAGGGAAGAAGCAGTCTGATCAGGGGAGTGGCGCTGATGGTTATAAGACCGGCGATGACGATGGCCAGGCCGCTCATGGCTCCTATGGTCTCTCCCAGTTCCAGCGCCTTGGCCGTGCCGAGGGCAT
>QKJO01000229.1 GCA_003249275.1 Spirochaetaceae bacterium | reverse complement strand
AAACCCTCCGCTTACACCATCACGGAGGGTTTTAAAAAACTGTTTATAAAGGAATCTATGTCATTTGATCCTGCTCATGTAAGGAGAAGGAGCACCAAAACAGCCTGACAGACATGCTTTAGTTGTTTTAAATATAATTAGCTACGACTAATAATGCAAGGGAAAAATGCATAAATTATTATAAAAAACGTAATAAATAATTTAATTTGTTTTGATAGAAAGATTAATCGCAGTTGTAGGCCTCCCTGCTCCCGTAGACATTGGACAGAAGAGTCGTCAGTTTCTGCTTGACCATGCTGTAGGAGTAGTGTTTCAGGGCCAGCTGATAGTTCTTTTCCGTCATCTGCCTGACCCGTTCAGGATTGTTCAGAAGGTTCTGTACATCATCTATGGTCTTGTCTGTTATGAAATCGTCGATTTCCACAACATCAAAGCCCTTGGGCCGGATATCGGTGGAGTAGATGGAGTAGTTGTTCACCAGAATGGGCTTTCTGAACCAGATCGTCTCCAGAAAGGCGTTGCCGAATCCTTCGATCAGAGAGGGGTAGGTGACGAAGTCGGCGTAGGGGTAGATATCCTGCAGGGTATACACCTTCCGGCCGTCGGCGGTCAGGCCCCGCTTGTCCTGAATGATCTTCTCCACGAAGATGGCCCTTACCTGCAGCAGTTCGGCATAGTCCCTGACCCTCTTCTCATACTCGAATCCTTCGTCCCCCGAGGCGTGGGAGATAACGAAGGCCGCCTTCCGTTTCAGACGGGAGACCATCTCCAGGGCGTGTTCGATCCCCTTCCTCTGGACGACCCGGGTGGGCTGAAGGATAAGGAGTTCATCGTCTTCCAGACCCAGGGCCTGCCGGATATCCGCGTTGTACTCGTCCTTTCCCGGCGGGTCCATTTCAAAATGCATCACATTGGGGATGAGGGTGGACGATATGCCCGTCCTCAGGGCCAGCTGGTTCTGACCTGACGAGTTGATGACCACATGCTGGATGCTGTTCAGATGGGGCGGGTAGGCGGAATTGATGAAGTCCCAGACACAGTTGGTCAGGAACCTTTTCCTCTCCCAGAAAAAATCGTGATGATGGGCGATGACGGGGATATTGGTCTCGGCGATAAACTCGGTGATGGCCAGACCGAGGGGAACGTTCAGAGGGATGGTGATGGCGTTCTGGGGAATGAGGACATCGATTTTGAATTTCTCCACAAACTGATAGAGGACCTGTTTGAACCTCTGCCGCCAGTAATGGATCTCCCCCGTCAGCTCCTCGGGCCTGCTCCTCTGATTGAAGCACTGTTCGTAGATCTTTTTGGTGACGGGGTGCTGAAAGTGGAGTTCCGGGAAGATCATGGAGACCGCCGGATCCCGGTCCAGCTCTCCCGCCAGGTAGAAGTTATGGTTTCCCATGTTCTCCAGAACATCGGCCCATTTCTCAATTTCCAGACTGACTCCGTCGGTTCCCGCGATTCTGAATGATACGAACCCGATGTTTTTATTCATGGAAGAACTCCTTGGCAATAAAATATAAATCCACTCTATCTATGATTATAGGATACGAAACAGGACAGTTCATGGATTATTTTTCATCGGCAGAAGTTATGGTTCCGCAGCCGGCTTGCTCCTGGGAGAATCGTTCCTTATACTCCCTTGTATGAACCCTCACAATCTTCCTGAAAATATAAAAATCGCCTTTTTTGATCTGGATGAAACCATCACCTCCCGGGAGACGGACAACCTCTGGGCCCGTTGGCGGAGCCGGTTCAGTCCCCGCGGTCTGATGGATCTGATCCGCCTTCAGAGGATCAACAGGCTCTACTACAGTCACTCTCTGGAACCGGAGGACTACAAACTCTATCACCTCTCCCGGGCTCGGACCATGAGCCCCGAAAGATACCGCCGCCTGGCGGACCGATTTGCTTCCTACACGGTCAAACGCTTTGTCTACGGAGAGATGCTTGGAATTCTGGAGAATAACAGAAGCCGGGGGATCAGAAATGTACTGATCACCGCCCAGGACGAAGTTCTGGCGGCCGCTTTTCACAGGCTTCTCAACACCGACGGCTGTCTGGCCAGCCGGTACATAACCGGAAAACGCGGATTTGAGGACATGAAGACGCCCCTCTGTTTCAGAGAAGGCAAGATCTACTGGGCGGGACAGTATCTGAGGGAGCAGGGAATCCCCTGGAAAGACACGGCTTTCTACACCGACAGCCTGAACGACCTGCCCCTGCTGGAGGTCTGCGGATATCCCGTAGCCGTACATCCCTCCCGGGAGTTCGCCGAACTCTGCCGCAGCCGGTCCTGGCCGGTCCTGACTCCCGTGTGAAATCTATAAAGGCTCAGAAGAGCTGAATCGTTCCCTGATCGACCAGTTCCTGGAAGTCGTATTCGGCCACAAGATCGGGGTTCCAGTTCAGATTGAAGATAAATTTCTGAACGATCTTCGCCTTTCTAATAAGTCCCATTGTATTTGTCAGATAGTATTCGAAACAGAGCTGGGGAATGTCTCCTCCGAAGGAGATGTTC
>QKJO01000050.1 GCA_003249275.1 Spirochaetaceae bacterium | reverse complement strand
CAGTTTTCCGGTTGACATGACCCTCTCCTATATCGTTTCGTTTAAAGATTCTTCCAGAAAGAAACGAAATACAGTTTTACCGATTACAAGCCTGTCGCTGTAAAATATCTGGGAAGGTTTTTTAAGTTGTTTTCTGTTCAGAAACGTTCCGTTCGTGGACTCCAGATCTTCAAGGATGAATGTTCTTTCCTCCGGTACGGAGATCCTGCAGTGGACACTACTGACTTCGGGGTCAGATAGGCGAATTGCACAGGACTCATCCCTGCCGATTGTAATGTCATTCCTGTCTATGACATAGGTAGTTCCCAGTCCCTGAGATGATAAAACGAGAAGTACGGCCCTTTCTTTCAGAAACGTTTCCTTGCGCTTCCCTTTCTCCTGTATGACTGTTTTCTCTTTCATGATGCCTCCCGGGGATATAAACAATTGTATCATACTTCAGAGATCTTACTTTCTCAATAATGGACCGATCCTAATGAACGAGAACAACAGAAAAGCGGAAAAAACAGGATAGAATTTCCATACGGGAACAAAAATATTAAATGCCGGTTAAAATACAGGATGTAAATAATTTACTTGTAAGATCCTTCTTTCCTGCCTTATATTTTATTAATTATCTTTCATTTACATAAGTGATAAGGGAGCAATGAAATGGTCAAGGAACTTCTTGTTCTGGATGAGCTGGTTCGTGCCAGTGCTCTCCTGGCGGATGAGAGGGATTTCAAGAGTCTTATCTCTATTCTGGTCGAACAGTCTCTGGACATTACGAGATCAGATCTGGCAGTTCTTTATCTTTTTAAAAACCGGACAGACAGCAGATCAGAGTTGAAGTCCATGTACAGGAGAGGCGGATTTGAAGTGCCGGAAATCCTTCCCTCCGATTCCGAACTCATAGAATTTATCAACGAATGCGGAAAATCCGTGGTTCTTCAGGAAAGAAGGGAAGGACCCTTTAATGATCTGTTCCTGAATCCGTCGATGTCCAGCGGGATTGCTCTTCCTCTCAATACGGCGGCGTCCAAACTGGGTATCCTGATCCTCAACTCCAGAAAAGAGTTCGCCTATAACAAAAACAGCTTCAATTTCCTGGATTCCTATACGAAGCAGGCCAGCGGTATGCTTCAGAATTCCCGGCTCTACAAGGAGCTCAAGGACTATGTCAAACAGGTGGAGGATCTGGAGCGCTATCAGAAAAGCATATTCGAATCCATGACCAATATTCTCATCACGACCGATGAGAACAACAGGATTCAGTACTTCAATCATATGGCTGAAGAGTTCATGGGATTTGATGAATCGGCCATCGGTGTTCCCCTGGACAAGTATTTCAGCAAAGGGCTGAGTAAAAAGATCCTCAACGCCATTCTCAAGGTCGGAGAGAAGGGTCAGGAAGTCCTCGGCCTCGAAGGCATCTATAAAAGATCAAAAGATGAGAAGGATATGGACTTTTCCCTCAATGTTTCTCCCTTGAAGGGTGAACGGGGCAAATTCAGGGGAATGATCCTCCTGTTCACCGATCAGACCCGGGAACAGGAACTGAAAGCATCCATAACTGTAGCCACCGAAGACAGACGTGTGATCAAGGACATGTTTGCCCGTTACCTCTCCAATGACATTGTCCAGAATCTTATGGATTCACCGGATATGGTCAAACCGGGAGGCGGAACCAAGCATGCGACAGTATTTTTCGCCGATATACGAGGTTATACATCCTTTTCGGAGGATAAATCTCCCGAATACATCATTGAAGTATTGAATGCCTATTTCACGGAAGCGGTTGAGATCGTCATCAAGTACGGCGGTTACATCGATAAGTTCATCGGAGACTGTATCATGGCCGCCTGGGGTGTTCCGATGGTCAATGAGACGGAAGATGCCATCAAGGCTGTTTCCTGTGCTGTGGAGATACAGAATCTGGTAAAGGCGAAGGACCGTCACTTTTTTACGGGTCATGCTTCGGGACTTCAGGTCGGATTCGGCATGCATACGGGCGATCTTGTGGCCGGAAACCTCGGCAGTTCCCGGAGAATGGACTACACCGTTATCGGTGATACGGTGAACCTTGCCGCCAGGCTGGAAGGAGTCTCTGGAGCGGGAGAGATCATCATCACCGAAGATACGCGGAAGCATCTGGATGACCGGTTTATCATCGAAGCCAGGGACTCGGTCAAGGTGAAAGGAAAGGTAAAACCCATTCAGATTTACAATGTTTCCGGAATGCGTTAAGGACCTGTCGGTCCTGATTAAAGCCGGCGGGGCGGTAAATCGGCCCCCGGATATCAATAGGAGCAGATAATGGATCAGTTGGTACAGTTATTTAATTCGGTTCCCCTCTATGTGCTTATTGCCGCAGCAGCAGTACTGGCGGGCATCATTGCAGTCATCGTCGTTCTGCTTGTCGGCAGGAAAAAATTCCGGGTGATGATCGAAGCCGTTGCAAAAGATCCCGACCTCAACCGGGATGCGGTTCTGGCCAGATACAGCCCGGAAAAACTTCTCCGGAAGTCTGCCAGGATCGTTGAGATCGCAAGACGGCTTGATGTCAACCTTCCCGGGATTCTGTCTCTCACTGATCCCTGGATTCTTAAGTACAAGGACAGCAAGAAGAAGAATCTGATGTCCTGGATTCTTGAATTCGCCCCGGATAACGGATTGTTTACCGTTTTTCAGCATGCGCTGGATCATGAGAAAACAGCCCTGAAGCTTGAACAGTTTCTCAACGAAAACAAGGATTTTCTGAAACTCAGAAGAATCGCCCTTTCCGGACGGGGAGAAGTTTTTGACGGAACCAAAGGACTGACTCTTTTTGAAAGCAGGATTGATGAGATCCGCGAAATGACGGGCGATCCGGAGTGGCCTGCCCGGTACTTTGCGATCAATATTCTGCTCCATGACAGCGATGAACGGTCATCCCGGGCTGTCTGGGAATCCTTTGAAGATCCCCATGCCCTGATCAGATCCACCGTCGTCCGGGATATTCCGGCTGATGCCAAAGCATTCGGAAGTGATGAATCAGACAAGTCGGGAGTATATGAGGTCCTCTACGGGATACTCTTGAATGATCCTGTTTTTGAAGTCCGGAAAGCCGCTAAAGTAAGAATTCTGAAGGACTTCAGGCCCTCCTATTCCCTTGATCTGAAAGGGATGAGTAACGAGCAGATTCTCCATGTGATCCAACTCCTTGATCCGGAGTCGCCTGAAGACCAGGATCTCGCCATCGGCGTACTGGCGGGAGATGATCTTGAGCTGAGACAGAATGCTGCCCGCTATCTGCAGGAATGTTCGGTGCTTGACCGGTTGTTCAGGGAAAGCTATATGAATGATACTCAGCAGCTGGAGAGAAATTATGACCTGTTGAACAAGGCGCTTTCGGTCAATGTGAGCGGTTTTCTTCATGGACTGCAGTCCAACAACAACAGGGGATCTCTGCTGATCGCCTCAAGGCTTTTGAAAAACTCGGGTCCCCAGGAGTCGATCGTTCATCTTGCCGACCGTGTTTTCGCACAGGAAGCGGATAAGAAGAGGGATTCAGAACTTCAGGAACTTTATAAGAACACTCTGGAATGTGTTCATCTGCGGGGAACAGACCGGGCCATTGACCTGCTGAGGCAGGAACTTGTGGATGTCAGGCAAGACAGCGATCTGCTGGTGGATGTTCTGAAAGCTCTGCCTCCTAGAGGGGCTTTCCTGCTACTTCCCGTGCTGGAAGTCTTTCTGAAGGATCCCGGTTTTCCGCTGAAGGATGAACTGCGTGCCGCCATGCTGACAATGCCGGAATCGGATGTTCTGAGTATGGTCATGGATATCATCAGGCAGGGCCGCGATGTTTTTGCCCATGCCGTAAGGATACAGGCTCTGAAGATCCTGGGAGAGATGAAAAACGCCATCTGTCTCCAGGTTATTCTGGAAAATCTTCCCATTCTTCCGCTGGATGAAGCACGGGATTTTGCTGAAATGCTGAGTTCCTATGATGAAAAACATTTTGACGAGAGGGTTCTCTCCATCCTGAATTCGGTTGATGCTCAAAGCCGTGCAGCCATTATCGTTTCACTCCCGGCAACGGGTAAGAAGACTTTTCTCAAAGAGATCCGGTCCGGTCTGGATGATGCCAATCCCGATGTAAGGATTGCCAGTATCTGGGCACTGGTCGAATACAAAGAGTTTAAGGAACTGGCCCGCTGCGTGAATATGCTGAGAGATCCGGTTGAAAGAGTGAGAGTCGAAGTAGCCAAGGCTCTGGGAGTCAGCGGTTCGAGTGCTGTGCTGAAGGATCTGGAAGCTCTGCTGAATGACGAAAATGAAGTGGAATCGGTTGTCCGGGGAGTCATTGAAGGACTTGGGGCTGCCGAAAATGCCTCTACGGTTGAAATCCTTGTGAAAAAAATCGCCAATGATGATGAATACAAAAGGGAGTGCATCCGCAGCCTGAGCAGGAAAAAGGACAAGAAGAGTATTGCCGCAGCCATTGAGATGTTCAAGGATGCCGGTCCCAAGCTGAGGGAGGATATGAGCACCGTCTTCAAGCTCATGGGATTTGAAGGTGAAGCGACTATGGTTGAACTCCTCAAAGAGGATATCCCGTCCCTGCATAACTATATTGCCGAAGTGCTGGAATCGACCGGGTTTGTAGAAAACCATATCAGAAAACTGAAAAACAGAAACTCTGCGGTCAGGCAGGAATCGGCTTCATTTCTGGCCGCCATCAGGACCAGGGCCGCCTTCCGCGGAATTGTTCTGGCGGCAAGGGATCCCAACCGGGACGTCAGAATCGAGGTAGCCAAGGCACTGGAGATTCTCAATACGGAAGAGGGGACCGAAATTCTTAAAGACCTTGAACAGGACCCCGACAAAAAGGTCAGAAAGTATACCTACTGGGCATTGGAAAGGGTCAGAACTAAAACTCTGGAATAATCCTGAAACGGGCTGTCTTTTGACAGCCCGTTTTTTTTACAGATTCAGGAAAAAACGGATGGCCAGAACGGAAGTCAGGATTGTCAGGACCACCCCAAAAGCGAGAAGAAGGAAGGAGACCGGTTTCCTGCCCAGTTTCAGATCTTCCCGTTTCAACGGGCCGGCCAGAAGGATCACCAGTAAAATGAGTGCAAAAGGAGTTCCGGCCAGGCCGCAGGCCAGCATCAGGGGCAGAAGTTTGAATATGCCTCCCGGGAGGAACGCCCCCAGCACGGAGATACCGAACCCGATTCCCAGCATCAACCGGAAAGATTTCTCTTTATCGTCCAGGGGATATCCCAGCTGATCCGCAAGGATGTATGTCCCCCCCAGTACGGTGGGCAGAAATGTTGTGAATGCGGCCCCCAGAAGCCCGAGAGAAAACAGAACCCCTGAGTACTTCCCCGCCAGCGGTTTCAGAAGTGTTCCGATATCCGATGCATTTGACGGGACGATCCCCTTCGGGTAAAAAAAGAGTGAGGCGAGAGCGAAGAGGAGTATACTGTACAGACCGAAGAATACTCCCATGGACAGAAGCGTATCGGTCCCGGCTATGCTCCTTTCCCCGTAGGTCCATTTTCTGAACTGCAGATTATAAGTATGCATCACAATGATTGTGATATGAACCGCACCCCCCATAATGGCGGCAATCAGGAAGGCGCTGTTTTTATCCGACAGAAGTTTAAACAAGGTAACCGACTCTTCTGCTCCGGAGGCTTCCGGCCTCCAGGAGATCAGGATGGGGATAAAGGAAAAGACAACAAGGATCACCAGAATTTTGCATAGCCTCTCAAAAAAACGGTATCCTCTCGTTCCAGCACCCAAATACAGGGGAACTGCCAGGAACAGGGCCCAGAACGGGGATTGAAACCCGGACAGGTCTCCCAAGAGACGAACAAGGGAGTTCATCAGAACGGCCGAGGCAAGCCAGGTTGCAAAGAGGGCGTCAAGCGTAAGCAGCCAGGACAGAGGTCTTCCCAGGTATTTTCCAACGGTTGTTATGAGTCCACCCTCTCTCACCCCGGTTTCAACGGCAAGGATCTGGGCGATTGTCCCGAAAAGGACACTGCAGATAACGACGGGAAGTACCGGGGCTCCCCACTTCGCCCCGGCCGTCATTACCGATATCAATGTGGCGGGACCGCAGGCTACGGCGGAGACAAGCCAGGCGGGGCCCATATTTTTCCATAATTTTTTTATACTCATCGATTTACACTCTTTATTGATTTTTGATAGAGGGAGATTTTTTCCTTTACATCAGGAGAACCGTTGATATCCGATATGACACAGATATATCCGGCTCCCAGATTGACCAGTTTCGGGACATCCTTTAGTGTTACTCCGCCGATGACCGCTACGGGTCTGGTTACGGACGAAATGACTGATTCGACGCCCTCCCAACCGATCGTCACGGCATCCGTCTTAGTCGGAGTGGCATAGAGAGCACCAGCACCGATGTAATCCGCACCGGCCAGTACGGCCTCATTCGCCTCCCCGGGCGTATCGACCGAGACTCCCATAATGCATCCACCGGGAAGCATTTTTCTGACTGCCCCAGGGTCTCCGTCATCCTGACCGAGATGAACACCGTGAGCACCGATTCTGCCGACCAGATCGGCTCTGTCGTTCAGGATGAGTTTTGCCCGGGGAAAATACCGGAACAATTCCATCATGGAGCAGCCCAATGCGATCAATTCCCGATCATTCAGGTGCTTTGCCCGGAGTTGTATCATGTTGACTCCCGACTCAAGGAATGTCCTGCAGAGGGGCAGGGTATCGGCAAAACAGTAGAGTTCCGATTCCTTCATTTCCTGCCTCCCGTTGAACTCAAATGCAATACGGCGAGAAGGAGTGCAGAGACTGTCAGAGCCAGTACGAAGGAAATCAGAAGATCGGGTGTGATCCCGTTCCATGAGGAGTAATCGGGCTTTGGAAAAAAGAGTCCTCCCGTCAGACAACCGGCGGCACCGCATATAATCAGCCCGGGTCCCCCCACTCTGGTTTTATAGATTCCCAGTATAAGGGGGACTACCCATGCGGAGCAGACAAGATCTGCCAGCAGAAAGAGGTAGAGGACACTGTAGCCACGGGCTCCAATAACGACAGCAGTTATCGCTGTTATCAAAAGGATGACTCTGATCCTTGTTCCGGATTCTGTGCCGTCAGGGAGAGACAGAAGATCATTGAAAGAACTCATAATACCATTGAGAAGTGTATCCATACTGCTCATGACCAGCAGGATTCCCATGATCAGCACAAAGGGCAGAGCATCGGGGGTCAGCGATCTTGTCATATAAAAGAAGGCAGTCGCCGGAGACGCCGTATCGATGATTCCGGTAACCGAGGCGATGATGCCGATGAAGCCGAACATCATGATCATCAGAATTGAAAGAACACCACCTGTTATAAATGCTGTTCTGGTATTTCCCAGGGAGGGACAGATGTAAATCCGCTGCCAGAATCCAGTGTGAAACATATTTGATGCCGTAATGCCGATGGTGAGTACAATTCCGAGCTTTATTGCGTCGATATTTCCAGCCTTCAGCAGCAAAGAAGACGTGGATTCAGAAATCTGTATGATATGACCCGCGCCACCGCTTTTTTGAAGAATGAGAAAAAACAGAATCAGCCAGAGAGGCAGAATGATGATGATCTGAAACAAGTCGGTTACTACAGAACTCTTCAGTCCTCCGATCCATGTATAGAGGAGAGTCACCGCCATGATGGCGATGAGGACTGGAACCGGAGAAATCCCCATCGTAAGGGATATGACATCGCCGATTCCCGTCAGTTCGGCGACGAGAAAGATGAACATGTAGAAGATCATAAGCAGAGATGTAAATACCGAAACCGTTTTTCCTTTTTCAAGACGTAATGACTGTATGGGAGACCAGTGACCGGGGAGCTTTCTGCGCAGAGCCGGTCCAAGGAACGCCAGTAATATCAGAGGAAGACCCTGACCGAGAGCATAACCGAAGACGGCCGTGATTCCACTGGTGGCTCCTGTTTCCACCGGGCCGAACAATACCCAGGCGCCGCAGACCGAAGCGCAAAGGGAGAGGGCGATTCGTCTGTAATCTGAATCTTTTCCCTCATATCTGAGAAGAGAAGATCCTGAGGGAATTTTTGATTTGAATATACCCCAGACTGTTAATATTAGAGCTGCTGATATTGTCAGTGTCTGTATCATAGGATTCTCCCGTTCAGTAAAAAGTTGTGATCTACAGGTCCGTTGCCTCTGCCGGGAGCTTCCATGCTGTTTTGCCTTATGGCTTCCCGGACATACTTCCGGGCCAGGGAGACCGCGTCGGTCAAAGTCTTCCCCTCTGCAAGGCGGCAGGCAATTGCTGACGACAGGGTGCATCCCGTTCCATGGGAATTGGCAGTCTGTATTCTCGGGTCGGAAAACCAGTGGGCCTCCCCTGAGCCGGTCAGCAGGTAATCGGGAGAACGGTCCTCATTCAGGTCTCCCCCTTTAATAAGAACAGATGATGCCCCTGATCCTTGCAGAGCGGCTGCTGCCGCGGGGAAATCATCTGCTCCCATCGTTTCCTTCCCTGTAAGAAATTCTGCTTCCTGCCTGTTGGGTGTAATGAGATGGACCAGCGGAAAGAGGTGCTCCACTATCGTTTGGATTGTGTTTTCCGAAATCAGGGGATCGCCGCTTGTGGCGACCATGACTGGATCAAGCACAACCCGGTCCGGGTTGAATTCTTTCAGGTATGAAGCGATTGTGAGAGCGGCCTCTATATTATGGATCATGCCGATTTTGACAGCAGAAATAGAAAAATCCGAAAAAACGGAACTCAGCTGCTTGTCAATAAAATCACTCTGAACCGGCATGACGGCCTGAACACCCATAGTATTCTGGGCGGTCAATGCTGTGATGACAGACAAGCCATAAGCGTTGTGCATGGTTATTGTTTTCAGATCGGCCTGGATACCCGCACCGCCCCCGCTGTCCGAGCCAGCAATTGTCAGAATCTGAGGTTTCATAGCTCCCCCCTCCTCATCTTGAACAGTCCGTCAATGAGATGGCTTTGAAAAGTCCCGGGACCGTCGGAAAACCGGGAAGCATACTCACCGGCTTTTTTGCAGGTTCCGGACGCGCAGGTTGCGGCTTCTGTAATGTCATCGGTTTCTGAAAGAGCCAGCGCTGTCAAAGCACCCAGCAGGCATCCGGTTCCGCAGATCTTTCCCATAAGCGAATGGCCGCCCTGGATGGAATTCTTTTGACCCTCAGAACCTGTATGATCAATTGCTCCGGAAATCATCCAGCCGGACAGTACATGCTCCAGAAATTCTGCAGCAGACAGAGCATTCTCCGTATCATCTGTGCTGTCCACACCTCTGCAAAGAACTCTGTCTTCAGCAAGAGCAATCATTTCTGATGAGTTGGCTTTGAGAAAAATCTTTTTCGGGTGCTTCTGAATCAGTTTTAAGGCGAATCTGCGACGAACAGGTGAAAACCCGGCTCCCACAGGATCAAGAACGACAGGGATTCCTCTTCTCAAAGCCTGTGAACAGGCTGCTGAAAACAAGGCAGGAGAATCGGGATGCCACATTCCCATATTAAGGAGCAGTGCCTGTGAAGTGATGTACCTTAATTCTCTGATGTGTCCGGTAAGCAGGGGTCTGCCGCCGGAAGCAAGAATACCGTTTGCGCATAGATTCTGTACTGCGGTACTTGTCAGGATATGAACGACGGGGGGGCCGGAAAAGCTTTGTTTCTTCATGTTGACGAACCTCATTGAAAAATTCG
>QKJO01000222.1 GCA_003249275.1 Spirochaetaceae bacterium | reverse complement strand
ATGCCAATTGGGAATTCCTTTTGACTGATGCATTAGGTAACGGATGTCTGAGCAGCTCTATTAATCCGAAAAAGGTACTAATTTACTAAGCACTGCACATTGGCTCTCTCTATATTTTTAGTTCTATGTTAAAACTATGAAATAATGAGATCTTTTTAAAAATTCTCAAATCATTGCAGTCCAATGGGAAAGTCCTGGCCGAATACAAATCCCATAGGGTACTGGGCTTTGCCAAGATACTGTTCCGTGAGCTCAGGAAGTGTGGATTCCACATAACTCTTCAAACTGCCCGCTGTTATCTGTCCATTCCCCAGAGCTGCCTCCCCGGCAAGTCCGTTCAGTAGAGCCTTGGTCAGGGCACCCTGTCCCAGTTGTGCGAACTCCTGGGCAAACTGGTCCTCCCGGCTGGCGGCAATCAGAGTGGAACCGGTGGCTCTGTTCATTCGGGACAAAGCAATTTCTTCGGCAGCCCCCCGGGCCATAAACGCATCGTTGATGGCGCCGGAGTTGCAGGCATCCAGAACAAAGAACTGTTTACGTGCAGGGATGGTACTGACCATATCTTCAAATTGAGGGCCCGATATTCCGAGGTTTTCTATTTGTTCCATGCTGGTCATCTGTGTTACATCCGTCGGTATGAAGTAGAACTCGGTCTGATTGGTGACTTCCGATTCCAGAGCGATGCCGTGGCCGGCATAGAAGAAGAGAAAGACATCCTGAGGTTCAGACTGACGGGAGATTGATTCCAGGGCCGAAAGGATTCCCGCCCCTGTAGCATCAGCATCGGTGAGAAGGGTGGAATTGATTTCTTTATAGAGCCGGCTTCCAACCCGTTCCAGTGCCTGGATGAAACTTCTGGCGTCATTGACCGCATAATTCAAATCGTATCTGTCATTTTTATACTCATTGATACCTACTGCAAGGAGATGGAGAACCGGTTTTTCCTGCCCGGGAGCATTGTAACTCAGAAAGGCAGTTACCGGTTTGCTTTCCACCCGGGAGGTTGTGAATGCCACGGCTCTGAATTGATTGCTGCCATCGACAAGCCTTACCTCAAATTCGTAGGTATTCCCCGATTTTATTTTTCCGAGGCCCCGCTCGTTCCCGCCGACCCGGGCTCCGTTGTGATAGAGTCTGACTTCATCAATTCCTCCTCCCATATCCTCGGCTTTGACCAGGAGGATAATAGAGCTTTCTACGACAGCAGGACCTGAGCTGTTCTCCTTCAGGGGGACAGACTGCCCGTTCCGATTTCTTGCTTCCAGTGTCAGGCGGGGTGTCGGGGTGATCAATTCCGACAGATTCCTGTCCGTGATCAGTGATGAAATCTCCCGTCCGTCAATCTTCGCCAGTACCACATCAGGACGATAGAAGGATTCAAAGAACTGGTCGATGCTGTAGGCATTTATGCCCTGGACAATGCAGACTTTTTCTTTTGCCAGTTTCTCACTTCCCGAAAAGTAGAATTCGGGAATCCAGGTGAGAACTTCATTATCCTGTCCAATCAGGGATGTAAAGACAAGTTCTAAACCGGAGATCTTTGTCACTGAAATGGATTCCAGGGAAGAGCCTGAAACGATGAATTTTCCATCAGGAGTGAGGTCAAAAGAAAGGGCATCCAGCAGTCCGCTCTCAGCGACAGGATTGCCTGTATTCGCATCAGATAGCCGGAATTTTCCCTTCAGGTAGGTCACGATATACCGGCTGTCGGAAGTATATTGAGCCAGACTCCAGCCGTAAGTGGATCTTTGAAGGAGGAACTTTTCTGTTCCGGTCGTTGCATCGATAATGTGTGTGCCTTTGCCGTCTCCGAAAAAGTAATCCCGCCCGTCAGGCGACCAGCCGGCGTTTAAACCCCACCCCTGGATTCTGTGACTGCGGATCTCCCGTCCTGTCATTGTATCCCACAGCCGTGCCGATCCGTCTCTGGAGGAGGAGATAATCATTTTTCCATCGGGAGAGAAGGCTGCGTCATAGATATCAACGGAATGGCCGTTCAATTCCCGGATTTTCTCTTTCGATTCAATGTCCCAGATCTCAACGGGAGGCGGACCGGAATTCTGGGATTTCCACGTGCAGACAAGGAGCCGCTTTCCATCAGCGGAAATATCGATACTGTCCGTATAGAAGCCGGATTTTCTGAAGACATCGATCTGTCGGCCGTTAGAGCTGTCATAGAGTGCTACTGTAATTCCCGAGGCGACGATAAACGTCCTGCCGTCGGGAAGAAATTCCACATCGCTGATATGACTGTACCATGTGGATTCAAGCCTGGATTCCCAGATCATCCGGCCCGTTTCTCTGTCCCAGAGAATCATACGGTCCGGCTTGTCCCATTCAAAGGAGGAGGTAAGGACGCGCCGCCCGTCCGGAGATACCGCTACCGTATCAATGTGGGGTGAGGGTTCTCCGAACGTCCGGATCAGGGATCCGTCTGAGATATCAAAAAGCTGCTGTTCCCCCGTCGAATATCCGGCAATGAATCGCCCGCTGGATGCATTGATAAAGGACGAACAAGCATCATTGCCATAGGATCTTCTGACAGGGACCGGTTTTGAG
>QKJO01000052.1 GCA_003249275.1 Spirochaetaceae bacterium | reverse complement strand
ATTCGGGAAAGTCATGAATCTGATAGATCCGTTTCTGTTTTCCCTCGCGGGCGATCCGGTTCAGGGCTTCGGTGAACACCCAGTTTTTACCGAGATGGTAGTTATGGACGAGCCATACGGCTTCGGGAGCGGAAAACCGGTCCAGGAGCAGTCTTTTAAGCTTTTCCGGTTCTGCCGCCGGAGACTGCATCTCAAGATAGTCGATTTCCGGGAGGACGGTCAGATCCACCGGGATGGCCAGCCTCTTCTGCTCCGTCAGGCTGCGGACGGCTTCTGCCATCTTCTCCGTATTCTCCTGTCTTCCGCAGATGATCTCAATCCGGAGGATGCCGGGCAGGCCGGCCAGGGGGAGAAGGGAGTGTCTGATAACATCGGTGACCCCTCCGGGCAGGAGATGGTAGTGGAATATTTTAAGATCCAGGTTTCGGGCTGCCATATGATAACTCCCTTTCGGGGACTGTTCCTTTTATAATAGGACGCCCAACGGGGAATGGCAAGGGAAGGCGGTGATCCGTGCTTTTTGAAGATCGGGGGTTGTTTATAACAACCAGAATTGTAAAATGAACTCAGTGAGGTATACTATTACTATAGGGAATAAGGGTATAAGAATGAAAAAATTAACACTGACGATTTTCATTCTGGGGTTATTTTTAAGCTGTGGTCCCCAGAAAATGGCGATTGAGGAACCGGCTCCCCAGGCGGCTGCTGAAGTGAAAGAAATTGCTGAAACACCCTCTGCTGCCGTGGAAGTTTCCCAGGATACCCAGGGACTTGTGGTGTTCCTCACCGGAGATGTCACCGCGAACAGAAATGGAGAGGAAATATATCTCGATATCGGTGATGCCGTGGAACAGAGTGATGTGATTTCCACTCTCGAGGACGGATACTGTGAGATCCAGCTGGGCGATATCGCCGTCGTCAGAATGGAATCCAATTCGGTTCTCCAGATACAGACTCTTCTGACCGGCGGAGACGGCAGCCGGATGGCTGTGGACCTTGAAAGCGGAACAGTGCTCTGTAAAGTTAAAAAACTCCTGGAAGAGGACTCTTTTCAGGTTAAAACCAATACGGTTGTGTGCGGTGTCCGGGGAACACAATTCAGTGTGTCCGCAGACGAACAGGCTCAGGATACCCTGCTTGCTGTCAAGGAAGGCGCCGTTGCCGTAACGCCCCGGTCTCTGGATCAGGTCTCCGAAATGGCCATCCAGGAGAAAGCCCTGGCACCCATCGCCGCCAAAATACAGGAGACCGCCCTCGTCGTCGGAGCCTCCGAGGAACTTGCCGTTCAGACAGACACCTTCAAGGAGACAGAAGAGCTGACCAAAATAGTCGAAGCTGTTGTCAAAAAGGTGGAAGAGAAGAAGAAAGCCGTAACCGAATCGGGAAGCGGAGACGCGGCTGCTGAAAAGCAGACCATGGACACCATCGAAAAGGAGATGGAGCAGGAAGTCAGCAAGATGCTTGTTTCCCTGGAACAGGCTCCCCAGAGCGTAGCTCCGGCGGCTCTGAAAGTTCAGAACATCTCTGAAAAATCGGAAGAGGTCCTGAAAAAAACCGAATCCATGGAGATTATCGCCCTGCCGGTTGCCGCTGCCGCTTCTGCACAGGCCGCAGCTCCTCCCGCTCCGGTTCTCTACAAGATTCAGATCGATGTTACTCCTGCCGATGCCCTGATCTCCAGAAACGGAACCACCCTCGGTACGGGACATTTTGCCAAACTCTATACCGACGGTACGGTTCTCAATATGGAAATCAGCCTTGAAGGCTATGAAACTCGGACTCTTGATCTGACCGTGGGCAGCGCTGCTCCCGGCAGCTACTCCATAGAACTTGAAAAGCTGACCGAAGAGGAGAGCGAACCCCTCGCTGAAGCCATTGCAGAGGAAGTTCCCGAAGCAGTTCTGACGGCCGCTCCGGTTGTAGAAACCCCGGCTCCCGGCAAATCCGAATATGCCGTTACCGTACAGGTTCAGCCCGCCGATGCGGCTTTGACCGTGAATGGAGAAAAAGGTTCCGGCGGCCTGTGGAGCAAATCGCTTGCAGAAGGCAGCAGCCTCAAGGTCGAAGCTTCGAGAAACGGCTATGAACCGGTCTCCAGACAAGTCACCGTCAATGCATCGACAGGTACGGTTGTCATTAAACTGAATCCCAGGCCCGTGGAGGTTACCGCATCCCTGGGAATCGGTTCGCCCATCGGTGTTCTGACAGGATCAGGTCCCATGTATCTGGCAGCAGATGCCGCCGGTAAGGTCGTCGCCTTCAATGACAGCGGCAAGGTCCTGTGGCAGCACAGCAGCGCCAACTCACCCAACTCCAATTCCTCTCCCGTTGAATTCGGGAACAGAGTCTACTTCTCCGGCGGTTCGGAACTCGTGGTTCTGGATAAGAACAGCGGAAAGGTTGTCAATACTATGGCTCTCGGCGACGACAGATCCCACCTCTACGGCCGGAGAGTCGTTCCCATGGGGAATCAGCTTCTGATGCCTGCCAATGATGCCCTGATCCTGATCGATACGGACGGTAAGGAACTTTCGTCTCTGCCCGTATCGGGCGGTTCGAGCATGTCTCCCTCTCTCTG
>QKJO01000199.1:2589-3009 GCA_003249275.1 Spirochaetaceae bacterium | reverse complement strand
AATTAAGAAAAACATAACACCGAAATGGCACTGTGTCAATGTAAACCGAAAATAAACGAAATGTCAAAACAGTGATAATCGGCTATATCGAAAGTAAAACAAAAAATAAAAGTTGACAACACAAAGTTCACATGTTAAACCGTAAATAAATGAAAGTTAAGGAGGCCACAATGGTCAAAAGGATTACTGTTTTATTGATGGTTGTAATGGTTGCATTCAATGCATTTGCAGGCGGGCAGCAGGAAAGTTCAAAAGGCGGGAGCAAGCTGATTGTTATCATCACTCCCTCTCATGACAACCCTTTCTTCAAAACCGAAGCTGTAGCTGCCGATGCCGCCGCTAAAAAACTGGGTTATACTACACTGGTCGTTTCTCACGATGATGATGCCAACAAGCAGGACCAGCATTTTGATTCCGCCA
>QKJO01000199.1:0-2580 GCA_003249275.1 Spirochaetaceae bacterium | reverse complement strand
CGCCATTATCTGCGACAACGCCGGTGCGGATGCAACGATCGGAGCCATCAAAAAAGCAAAAGCTGCCGGAATCCCCACATTCCTCATCGACCGCGAAATCAATGAAAACGGCATCGCCGTAAGCCAGATTGTTTCAAACAACTATCAGGGCGCTCTTCTCGGAGGAGAGAAGTTTGTCAGTCTGATGGGCGAGTCGGGAACCTATGTTGAACTTGTAGGAAAAGAGTCTGATACCAACGCCGGCATCAGGTCCAAGGGATATCATGAAATTATCGATCAGTATCCCGGTATGAAGATGGTTGCCCGTCAGAGTGCCAACTGGAGCCAGACCGAAGCTTTTGAAAAAATGGAGTCCATTCTTCAGGCCAATCCCGAAATCAAAGGTGTTATCTGCGGTAATGATACAATGGCCATGGGCGCCATGGCTGCATTGAACGCCGCCGGAATGGGAGATGTGTTTGTTGTCGGTTTCGACGGAAGCAATGACGTGAGAGACTCCATCAAAAACGGAGAAATCAAGGCCACCGTTCTGCAGACCTGTGCCACCAATGCCATCATGGCAGTAGAGCAGGCTGATCAGTACATCAAGACCGGCAGCACCGGAAAACCGGAAAAACAGCTGACCGACTGTGTTCTTATCGACTCTTCAAATGCTTCCAAGCTCGACAACTTTGTATTGGCCGACTGATTATTAACTAAAGACTGACCGTTCCCCCCCGACAAGGGGGGCACGGTTTTTTCCGGGAGTGGATATGCTTAAAAAAATATCTAAAATTGCATTCTGCCTGTGGGGCATTTTTTTTCTGATGTCCTGTACCGTGGTCAGGCATGACCAACAGGGTAAAAAAGAAGACGGCGGAGTTACTTTTTATTTTGAAAGCGGCGATTTCAATGCTGCGGACTTTGTCGTCAAAAACTGGGAAGCCAGGATCGTTCCGGAAATCAGGGACAATGCTGTGGAGCTCGGCGAACTTCTGGATATGATCCGCAAGGACAGCGCAGCTGCTTCGGCGGAGTACGGAATCAGGAAAGAGGAGACCTCTCCCTACAGTTTTATTGTCAAGGGCAGTTATCCTGTCGTTTCGGTTGACAGAAGCTCGGCTGCGGGGATTCTTACAATCGGTCTGGACGATCTTGAGAGCAAGGGCGAGTGCCAGCTGCAGATCGGACCGGTCATCAAGAAGAGTGCGGTCAGAGATGCACTCTCATTCATCAATTTCGGTGATTTTGCAAACCAGATAGAATTCGCCAATATCTCCAGAGAGATCAACTTTTACATCCGTGATCATGTGGTGAACGAACTCGGGGAGTCGGTTCCCGAAAACAGCACTGCTGATTTCTATGGAGTATTTATTCTGGACGGAACGGGCAGCGTTGTGATTACGCCGGCGATTCTGAGTATTCAATCCGGAGAATAATATGGATAAGGAACAGATACGGGGGGATGGCGATAAGATCATCCTCCGGGCTGAAAATATAAGAAAAGTCTATCCGGGTACGACTGCCCTGAAAGGGGTGGATTTCAATGTTTACAAGGGAAAGGTCAACGTTCTCGTCGGTGAGAACGGTGCGGGAAAATCCACACTTATGAAGATCCTTTCCGGAGTGGAGCATCCTACCAGCGGAAAGATCACCTGCAACGGTGCTGAATTCAATCACTTTACTCCCAAGACCGCATCGGAACAGGGGATCGGGATCATCTATCAGGAACTCAACCTGTTTCCCAATCTGAATGTGGCGGAGAATATTTTTCTGGGGCGGGAACTGGAATCCCGGCCCGGCTGGATCGATCATAAAACCCAGGAGGAGCGGGCCGCGGCTCTCATGACCAAGCTGGAGCAGGACATCAGTCCCCGCAGCCTTGTGCAGAGCCTGAAAGTGGGGCAGCAGCAGATTGTGGAGATTGCCAAAGCCCTGGCGGAGGACGTCTCCATCCTCATCATGGACGAGCCCACATCCGCTCTTTCCAAATCGGAAGTGGATGTTCTGTTTCAGATCATCGATGAACTCAAAAACAGCGGAGTTTCCATCATCTATATCTCTCACAGACTGGAAGAGCTGATACAGATCGGCGATTACATCACCGTTCTCAGAGACGGGGGACTGATCACGGAAAAACCGATGGAAGAGGTCAATCTCCAGTGGATCGTCAGCTCCATGGTCGGGGGAGACTCCAGCAAGATCTTCCACTCCGGCAACAGGACCATCGGTAAAACCATTCTCCGTGTGGAGGACCTGTTTCTCCAGGGAACCACGGAAGAACCTATGCTGAACCGCGTCTCCTTCCAATTGAGGGAAGGGGAGGTTCTGGGTGTATACGGTCTTCTCGGAGCAGGACGGTCGGAACTCCTGGAATCGGTCATGGGACTTCATGAGTTTGCTTCCGGGCAGATCTACCTGGAAGACGAACTTCTGGGAGACCCGGATATCAAGGACCGGATCAAAAAGGGGATCGCCCTGGTTCCCGAAGACCGGCAGAGGGAAGGCCTGGTCCAGTCCATGAGCGTTTCCCACAATCTGACCCTGGCCGGTCTGTGGAGAATCGTACAGAACAAATTCCATATCGGCCGCAAGGGTGAG
>QKJO01000187.1 GCA_003249275.1 Spirochaetaceae bacterium | reverse complement strand
GATGACGATCCCGTCGGCCTGGGCAAGGATTCTTCCCAGCCTGTTCCCCACCGAGTCATGGATGACCCCCAGGAGCTGGCCCTTTTCCACTCTGTCGCCCAGGAGAACGTTCAGGAGGGCCAGACCGCTTTTTTTGGCCCTCAGCCAGGAACTTCTGCGGCATTCCACCACCTTGTTTCCCTGGGGGAGTGTTTTCAGGTTGATCATGCCCTGATCCTGCAGAACCCTGAGTATGCCGTTTGTTCCCGTCCGGATGGAGCCGCTCTCCATGCGGTTGGCTTCGCCGCCCTCATACAGGATAACCCTGGTTCCCCTGTCAATGGCCGCCTCCCGGAGAGAGCCGTCTCTGAGGTGGGAGTGGAGCATGACGGGAGCTCCAAAGACGGAGCACAGTCTCCTCAGTTCGGGATTGTCCAGATCGGCCCGTACCTGAGGCAGGTTTATCCTGCTGTCGGAACCCGTATGCAGATCGATTCCCATATCGCAGCGGCTGACGATTTCTCTCATGAACAGGTAGGCGAGTCTGGATCCCAGCGAACCCTTGGGAGATCCCGGAAAGGACCTGTTCAGATCCCGTCTGTCGGGAAGATATCTGTCCATATTGAGGAACCCGTGAACATTGACGATGGGAACGGCAATGATGGTTCCCGACATCTCTTTAGGGTTGATCTTTTCCATGACCTGTCTGATGATTTCCACACCCGCTACTTCATCTCCGTGTATGGCGGCGCTCAGCCAGATGACCGGTCCGGGTCTTGTTCCGTTCATAACATGCAGGGGAAGGGCGATCCGGCTCCCTGTCACCAGTTTTGCCACAGGAAGTTCTCCCTTCTCCGATTTACCGGGCTGGACCTGCAGATTGCCTATTTCAAAGGCGGAGTTTCTTATAAAACCAGTCATGACTTACCTCTGTTTTTTCTGCGGATCATCAGCGCCGGCATGCCTCCCAGATAGGAGCGGCCGGGCACCACCAGAAAACGCTTCCTGATGGCTTCTCTTCCCAGAAGCATTCGAAAGCCCATCTGGTCTCTGTTGGTCAGGGTCAGTTCGGCAACGATCGTTTCACCCGCAATCCTGATCCCGGCTTCTATGACAGGCCTCTCCTCCTGACTCCCCGAGGAACTTCTGACCTTCCTGAAAGACTTGACAGCTGCACTCACGCGGGCGCTTCCGTCCAGAGATTTCTGCCAGGGAAACACGGTGAAACAGACCCAGGGTTCCGAGCCTTTCTGAAAATGCTCAATATCTCTGACGTGAAGGGAGGAGGTCCTGGCTCCCGTATCCACCTTTACTTTCAGGTATTCTATGCCCCATTCCGGAAAGGATATCCACTCTCTCCATCCAATGGGAATCAGATTGTCCGGATTTTTTTTCATTTGGTTCTCTATCATATCAGCACCCTGTTATCAGGTCCTGCCCGACAGGGCGCATTCTATTTGAGAAGATAGACTTCATCGGCCCGCAGTATGGTGATATGTTTGCCGGGACGTCCCCGGAGTATCTCCTTCAGTTCGGTCATCCGCTGCCTTGATTCCAGAGATCCCTCAATGATCAGCTTGGTTTTCCCGTTCAGATACTCCCTGGTGGACATGGTGAAGTCGTACTTTTTCTCCTTCAGAATCGTAATCAGATCGGACCGGTCTATGTCGTTTTCGAGAGATATCCGGGCAAAATACTGTCTCTGACCGATGAGTTTCCGGTCCAGTTTCTTTTTGATGTAGCCGCTGAGAACTCCTCCCAGCAGGGAGCCGACACCGTAAATGATCGCATAGAGCGGATTTTTCGTCATCAGGGCCAGGATGATTTTAATAACGGTGATACCGTACATGGCCTCCATAAAGTTGATGACCATGGAGTAGTACTTGTTACCTCTGTTGAAGGCGTCGATTTTCGCCAGAAACAGGGTGTCCTGGCCGATCCTCAATAAGAGAATCATCCCTGCAATTTTAATGATGTCAAACATAGCTGGTCTCCTTCTGATGAACTGAAAGTCCGGATAATATAATGATCTCCACCGGCAGTGTACAGCTTATCATATAGAAGATTAACCAATATCCCGGGGGATTGCACTTATAAAAAATGAGAAAGCATATTTCAGTCTTTCATATCGGGCTGCCGTCGCCTGAAGAGAGATCTGAAGATTCTGAAGAATCAGTTACAGATGTTTGAGGGAAGTTATTCACTACAGATATTTTCTGATGGTTTTTGAAAATTCGTCGGATGAAAAAATATGATCCAGAATGAGAGTTCCCGCTCCCGTAGGACCGGATTTTTCCTTCAGTTCAGAAGTCCGGACTGTCAGTTCATAGGTGGCCAGATGGGGGGAGCGTCTTATGATCGTCTCCCTGATGGCGCCGATATAGAGGTTCCCGAAAGCCGACAGACCTCCACCGATTACTATGGATGACGGATTGAAAAAGTTCACGATTTTTGCCAGAACCTCTCCTATGGCTTTCCCCGATTCTCTGATCAGCTGAATACAGACCAGATCTCCCGACAAGGCACCGTCATTGATATCCAAAGCAGTGATTTTTCCTTTGTCTCCGTATCTCTGCTGAAGAAAAAGGCTCTCTCCGCTGACGGCCTTCTCCTCAC
>QKJO01000123.1 GCA_003249275.1 Spirochaetaceae bacterium | reverse complement strand
CCAGATTCTGACCATGGGCGGATGTTTCATGCTTCTGACACTGGCCATCTTCATCGTCTATGGTCTGACCGCCAACGCTTTCAAAAACTTCATCCTGAAGAAACCGGAAATCACCCGGAGGGTTCAAAAAGCATTCGGATTCATCTTCATCGGCATGGCAGCCAGGCTGGTTCTGACGGAGGACTGAAAATTACCAAAATGCGAACTGATTTCCTATAATTAAGGATCAGGCCGCCCGGCGGCTGTTTCTTCCCTCCTTAACGGATATGGAAGGATAGCAGGAGGTTTTTTATGAAAGAGATGAATCCGGTGGTTCACTTTGAGATGCCCTATAAGGACAGAAAGCGAAAGGAAGATTGTCTTGAAAATCAAGTTTGACATGATCGGGATTTTTGCATCCGATCTTAATAAAATGGTCCGTTTCTACAACGAGGTGATCGGTATCGAAATCGACTGGGACGGACAGGGACCCTATGCGGAATTCAGTCACGATGGAATTAGGTTTTCCATGTTCGAACGGCGCCTTCTGCCCGATCTTCTCGGGCGGACTCCCGGTTTTCCGGAGGGAACGAACGGCACTTTTGAACTGGCCCTGAATGTGGGTGATCCGGCAAAGGTGGATGAACTGTATACACGTTTGATCGAACAGGGAGCCGAAGCAATCTACCCGCCCCGGGACGAACCCTGGAAGATGCGCTCCGCTATGATCGCCGATCCCGAGGGGAATATGATCGAGATAGCCTCGGACTTCTGGGATTGAAAGGCAGGGAGGAGAGGAATGAAACCCCGTAATGAAGTTGATGTGTATATCAACGGGTTTGATGAGGAGATCAGAAAGAGACTGACAATGATCAGAGAACTCGGTTTCGCCCTGGTTCCCGATGCAAAGGAATGCATCAAATACGGGATACCCACAGTTCTGCATCATGGCAATCTGTTCCACTATGCGGGATTTAAAAATCACATAGGGCTGTATCCTCTGCCGTCGGGGATGGAGGCCTTCCGGGAGGAACTGAAATCCTACAAGCAGGGAAAGGGATCCGTTCAGTTTCCCCACAGCGCTCCCCTGCCCCTGGATCTGATCCGCAGGATCATCGAATTCAGAATCGCCGACAATGATAAAAAGGCGGACGGGGCTCCATGAATACCGAATTCGGACGGATCTACCGGCAGCATTATGACAAACTCTTCACCCTGGCCTTCCGGATGACCGGAAAGAACGAGGATGCCGAAGACATCATGCAGATCTCATTCCTCAATGCCTACAAAGCCTTTGATAAATTCCGCCATGAAAGTTCTCTCTATACCTGGCTCTACAGGATCGTCATGAATACGGGGAAGAAGTTTTACAATGAGAACAGAAAACTTCCGGCCCTTGTCTATACGGAGGAACACGGCATCACCCAGCAGGAGTTCTATGATTATGTCAACAGCTTCGGCAGGGTGGAAGACCATGCCCTGACAAGTCTGACCCGGGAGTCCTGTCTTCAGATGTTTATGAACTGCATGCCCTCCCGGTACAGAGCCGTCTTCACACTGAGAGTGGTTCTGGATCTTTCCGTGGCGGATACGGCCGATATTCTTGAGATGACGGAGAGCGCCGTGAAGGTGAACCTGCACAGAGCACGCAAAGCCGCCAGGGACCACCTGGCCGGCCGATGTTCCCTGGTTCACGCCGGAGCCATGTGCGACTGCCGCTTTTATGCGGGTTATCTGGCCAGAACGGAGAAAACAGATCTTTTATCCGACATCAGACTGATGCAGGACAGGGAAGCCCTGGCTGTGGAAGAGTACACCCGTGAGATGAAGGTGATCGGCAACTGGGAAAAGCTCTACAGAAACAGACTGGTGCCGCCCGACTATGACAGTTTTATCCAAAAGATGAAGGACTTCTATTCGGACGGCACACTCAAAGTACTGGGAGGGTGAAATCTTCACCCAGCCCCCTGTTCAGCCGGCGGAACCGCCTTCGCCGATGACCAATCCTTTGGTAAAATAGGTTTTTCTGATCTCCGGGGTCTGTTTTGCCCAGGCTTCCACACCGATCCTCTTCATCAGACAGAGGTTGTAAACCTTCATGTTGTGGGGAAACTTTGCTGCGCCGTCGGCAAGAGGCATAAGATTCTCACAGGGAAAGGAATCGCACTGGTGACAGAATTCAACACCCTTTTCATTGACACAGTTCAGAGTCCTGCAGGTCTCCCCTTTCAGACTGATGAGAAGGCACTGATTTCCATCGCAGCAGCCCTTGCAGCTGATCTTCTCTTCAGGAACCTTGTAGAGCGAAGCAAACCGGGCTTTGAATTCCTGAGTCACATTGTCTTCAAACAGCTCGCAGTTGAAACAGTCGATGCCGCAGGGTGCGACGATCAATTTCTTCATAATAAAAAACTCCTCGTATTGGTCTTGTCCTCAACGGGACGCCCCTTTGATACGGAAACCGGCCGATCGGTTACAAAGTTTTTTATTTTTTTATCCTGCTGTGGATACACAAACTGAAGAATACTGTATGATCTGCCCCAGTTCCGAAAAATCGGAGAATTTCAGTTCCTTGAGGTGAAGTCCATGGAGTGCCGGGCCGGGTGTGCCGTCTGCT
>QKJO01000085.1 GCA_003249275.1 Spirochaetaceae bacterium | reverse complement strand
ATCAGATTGGTACGATCGATATGGTCGTTGTGAATCTTTACCCCTTCTTCGATGAGGTGGGTACGGATAAAAGCTTTGAAGAAAAGGTTGAATTCATCGATATCGGCGGTCCGACAATGCTCAGATCCGCCTCAAAAAACTTTCAGGATGTTACTGTTATCTGTGATCCTGCTGATTATTCTGTAGTCATGGATGAGATGGATAACAAGGGTGATGTTTCATTTGAAACAAGAAAACGTCTTGCCGGCAAGGTGTTCAATCTGACCTCCGCCTATGATGCGGCTATCAGTCAGTTTCTCCTCGGCAGAGACTGTATGCCTGAATACCTGAACGGATCCTTCAAAAAAATGATGGATCTCCGGTACGGAGAAAATCCCCATCAGAAGGCTGCCTACTATACAAATACCTGGGGTGGCGGCGCTTTTGCCGATTTTAAACAGCTGGGAGGCAAAGAGCTCTCTTTCAACAATATAAGAGACATGGATGTGGCCTGGAAGATCGTAAATGAATTTGATGAACTTGTCTGCTGCGGTCTGAAACATTCCACACCCTGCGGTGTGGCGACAGGCAAAAATGCTCAGGATGCCTACACAAGAGCCCACGACTGCGACCCCGTGTCCATTTTCGGTGGAATTGTCGCCATCAACGGTGAAGTGACTGAGGAAGCCGCTTCTGAAATGATCAAAACTTTTCTGGAGATTGTCGTTGCTCCCTCTTTTACAGACAAGGCTCTGCAGATCCTTCAGACAAAAAAGAATCTGAGAATCATCCAGACAAGCGTCAAACCTTCGGATCCTCTTGAACTTGTCAAAGTCGACGGTGGAATTCTCGTTCAGGACGGAGACCTCAGCTTTTCAAAGGAAATGAAGGTCGTCACTGAAAAATCACCTGCTCCCGAATATATGGATGATCTTGTCTTCGGTCAGAAAGTCGTCAAACATGTGAAGTCCAATGCCATTGTCGTAGTCAGTGACGGAAGAGCAACAGGCATCGGAACGGGGCAGACGAACAGAATCTGGGCGGCACAGCAGGCCATCGAGAGAGCGGGAAACGGTACGGTCCTGGCATCGGATGCCTTCTTTCCCTTTGATGATGTGGTACAGCTCTGTGCAGAGAAGGGAATTGCCGCGATCATTCAGCCCGGCGGTTCTGTGAGAGATGAAGAGTCGATCAAGGCCTGTAACGAAAAAGGGATACCCATGGTCTTTACAGGCATGCGGCATTTCAAACACTGATAAGGGATTGATGCATTGAAAATTCTGATTACAGGAAGCGGTGGACGGGAGCATGCTCTCGTGAGAATGCTTCTTAAAAATAATAAAGTAGAAAAAATCTTCTGTGCTCCCGGAAACGGCGGTACGGCCCTGGAACCCGGCTGTGAAAATGTATCCCTGACAGAGATACAGGAGCTGGCTGATTTCGCTCATAAGAAAGGTGTCTCCCTGGCTCTGCCCGGTTCTGAGGACATGCTTGTAGCGGGAATTGCCGATGAATTCCAGAAAAAAGGCATTCCTGTTCTCGGACCTCATAAAAAAGCCGCTATGCTGGAAGGCAGTAAGTGCCTAGCCAAGGAATTCATGCAGAAATACGGCATTAAAACTGCCGAGTACAGGAATTTCAATTCTTATGAAGAAGCCAGACCCTATCTGAACCAGTGTTCCTATCCGGTAGTACTCAAGGCAGACGGCCTTGCCGCCGGAAAGGGCGTACTGATCTGCCGTGACAAGGCGGAAGCCGAAGACGGGTTGAAACAGCTGATGCAGGATCGTCAGTTCGGTGCGGCCGGTGACAGTATCGTCATTGAAGAATTTCTTGAAGGAGTGGAAGCTTCCATCCTTTCTCTTTATGACGGAAATACAATCCTTCCCCTCCTCAGCGCCAAAGATCACAAAAAGATCGGGGAAGGGGAGACCGGCCCCAACACAGGCGGAATGGGAGTTATATCGCCCAATCCCCATGTCGATGCCGGTGTCATGGATGCTTTTCAAAAAGATATTCTCCTTCCAACACTCAGGGGCCTTCAGGAAGAGAAACTCCAGTTCAAGGGTGTCATCTTTTTCGGACTGATGATCAATGAAAAGGGAGTCTATCTCCTGGAGTATAATTTGAGACTCGGGGATCCGGAAACCCAGGCGGTTCTGTCTCTGATGGAATCCGATCTGCTGCATATTGTGGAGCAGACAATCTCGGGATCGTTGTCCTCTGCTGAGTTGAAATGGAAGGAGGGCAGCAGCTGCTGTGTCGTTCTGGCATCGGGTGGATATCCCGGTAAATATGAAAAAGACAAGATTATTACCGGTATAGATGACTGCACAAACAGCGTCTATGTTGCCGGTGCCGCACTGAAGGATGGACAACTTGCCACGACTGGTGGCCGGGTGCTCAATGTCGTCGCGACCGGAAGAGATCTGGCCGAGGCCAGAGAAAAATGCTACAGAGATATTGAACTTATCCGTTTCGATGATATGGTTTTCAGAAAAGATATCGGTCTTGCCGCTTTATCCGAGGGATGATCACAAGATAAGACACGGGGATATGAAAATGTTAAAAACCGACATTTCATATCCCCTGAAAAGTCAAAAGATATGCAATGTTTCTACATATAGGAATAAT